>CAMLFF010000232.1 GCA_946479185.1 uncultured Sphingobium sp. | reverse complement strand
TCGCTGAATCGTCGTGAGCGGTTCGGTCTGCGATGCGGAAACAAGGGCGCCAACCGTGGATACGGAGCGGCCGATACGACCCGATATCGGCGCGCGGATGGTCGTGCGCGCAAGATCGATCTCCGCGCTGCGCAAAGCGGCCTGCTGCGCGCCCACATCTGCGCGGGCCTGCGCGGCGCTGGTTTGCGCGTTCTCATAATCCTGCTTGGAAATCGCGTTGATCTTCACCAGCTCGCCATAGCGGCGCGAAAGCGCTGCGCTTGAGGCGATGGCGGCCTGCGCACGGGCGAGCGCCGAGCGCGCACTGGCAACCTGCGCACGATATGGCGCAGCGTCGATCCGGTAGAGCGGCTGCCCCTTGCGGACCATATCGCCCTCAGTGAAGAGGCGCGCTTCTATGATGCCGTTCACTTGCGGACGCACTTCGGAGGTCTCGAAGGCCGTGATGCGACCGGGCAACTCCCTCGTCAGAGTAACCGACGCCTGCTTCGCGCTGATCACGGACACGGGCGGCGGGCTGGCGCCCGCGGCGCCCTGATCGGCGGGCTGACTGCCACATGCAACGAGAGCGAGCGCAAGCGCTGGCGCAGTGTGACGAAAAAAAGTCATTTGAATCCCTGCCGATTAAAGTATGAGAGTGAGCGATCACTCTCAATCGCCGTTATCTCCAACTCGTGAGCGCGGTCAACAATAATTATAGGTCAAAATGATGATGACGACGAAAAGCCGACCCGAGACCTCGGCTGCCGATAAGGACCGCGCAGCGCTGCGACGCAGCAAAATCGTAGACACGGCGCGGAGATTGTTCACGGAGAATGGGTTTCACGCGACAGGTGTCGCCCAGATTGCAAGTGAATCTGGTGTTGCGGTTGGGCAGATCTATCGCGACTTCTCTTCTAAAGAGGCAATCGTCGCCTCTATCGCGAAGACCGACTGCACTGACTTTCTCTGCCATGATTCGCTGCGGCGCGGTATCGAGAGCGGCGATCAGGATGCGGTGTGGGCCTGGCTCCAGGAGTTCATGAGCCATGGCGACGCCGATGAGGGCATTTTGCTGACGGAGATCATTGCCGAATCCACGCGCAATCCCACCATCGCGGAGATTTTCGCGACGACAAGCGGGGATGTGCGTGGCGCGATGCTCGCGGCAATCGAGGTTCTGGCGCCCGGCGAAGCCTTGGCACAGCGCAGAGCGCAGCTCGCAGATCTTGCGTTCGCCCTGTCGCTTGGCCTGCTCCAGCATCGCGTCCTGGATCTGTCTGGTGGCAATGGCGATATCGTCGAGACGGCGATGCGGCTTATCCGCACCGAAATAGCCGATATGCGCAACGAGGCGCCAGTCGAGGCTGCATAAGCGCGTGTTGCGAGCGCAGCATCCTCAACGTCTGTGCCGCGCTCGGTCATCATCCGTTCACGCCCGCCCTGCATAGTGCGCGAATCTCATGGCCGGATCCGGCTCTGCAAAGCATGACTGCGAGGCGCTTTTGAACTTCCTCTACTCTCCTCTGCGGATCAGGGCAGCGCCCTTGCTCAGTTTCCATGTGACGATTGCAGCTCAGGGACTTAGACTGACCCGATGAGCTTTTCAGCACCTTTGCGCCGCGCCCTTACGGCAGCACTCGCCTTCACCTTCATCAGCGCGCCACTGGCAGCGCAAACAGCACCCGCAGCCCCTGCTCGTAGCGCGGCAACCAAGGCCCCGCTCACCGCAGCGCCTCGCCCTTGGCTTTACGAAAAGAGCGACGTTCCGATTGATGAGGCGTGGTATTTCGGCGTGCTGCCCAACGGCTTGCGCTACGCTGTGCGGCGTAACGATGTGCCTGCCGGGCAAGTCTCCATCCGCGTGCGTGTCGATGTGGGATCGCTAAACGAAGAGCCGGACGAAGCGGGCTTTGCGCATTTCATCGAGCATTTGACCTTCCGCGGCTCGCGCGATGTACCGGATGGCGAATCCAAGCGTATCTGGCAGCGGCTGGGCGCGGAGTTCGGCAGCGACAGCAATGCGCAGACCACGCCGACCGGCACGACTTACGCGCTCGACCTCCCCCGCGCGACGCAGGCCGGGATTGGCGAAAGCCTTGGCATTCTTGCTGGCATGATGGCGTACCCCAACATCGCGGACGGCCCGGTCGAGGCCGAGCGCGCCGTGATCCTGGCTGAGCGACGCGAAGGGCTCAGCCCCGGTGCCCGGCTGGGCGATGAGATTCGCGCATTCTATTTCGCCGGGCAAAGGCTCGCGACGCATAGCCCCATCGGCACGGAAGAGACACTAACCAAGGCGACCGCTGAGCGTCTGCGCTCGTTCCACGAACGCTGGTATCGCCCGGAAAGCACCGTCATCTCGATCTCGGGCGCAATGGACCCCGACCAGCTTGAAGCGCTGGTGAAGCAGCATTTCTCCGGTTGGAAGGTTGGTGGCCTTGCCACGCCCGCGCCAGACTTTGGCAAGCCGGACCCGTCGGCACCGCCTGCCAAGGTCGTGGTCGAGCCGAGCGCACCTTATACCGTAGGCCTCGCCTATCTGCGGCCCTGGACGTTCAACGAGGATACGATCCGCTTCAACCAGCTTCGGCTGGCCGATGTGGTCGCGCTTGAACTGATCAACCGGCGCCTGGAAGCAGTCGCAGCCGATGGCGCGAGCTTCGTGCAGGCGAGCGTAACGCTCGACAACAGCATGCGCTCGGCGAACGCGACCTATGTGACCATCGTACCGCTCGGCAATGATTGGGAGAAGGCGCTGCTCGATGTGCGCGCGATCATCGAGGATGCGCGCCGCACGCCAGCCAGTCAGGCCGATATCGACCGCGAATTTGCCGGCATGGAAGCAGGCTTCGTCAATCAGGTGGCAACGTCCGCCATCGAGGGCAGCGAGCAGCAGGCCGAGAACATCGTTGGCGCCGTTGATATTCGCGAGACGGTGGTCTCTCCACAGGTGCAGCTCAACATCTATCAGACCGCGCGCCAGTTCATGACGCCCGATCAGTTGCTCGCCTCCACAAACAGGCTCTTTTCCGCAACCGCCGTTCGCGCGCTGCTGAGCATCCGCGCGCCGCAGGAAAATGCGCTCGCCAAACTCACCGAGGCGGTCAACGCGACCGTTCAACCTTCCGCCGCTGCGCGTTTAAGCGATTTGCGCGTCACGATGGATGCGCTGCCTGCCCTGCCCCCGCCGGGGGAAGTGGCGCTGCGCGTGCCTCTAGGCGTGCTCGGCATCGAGAACGTGTCGTTTGAAAACGGCGTGAAGTTGCTGGTCATCGGCAACAAGGCAGAGCCCGGCAAGGTTCATGTGAATATCCGCTTCGGCCATGGTCGCCAGAGCTTCTCGCCCAAGAGCAAGGATGCCCTTTGGGCCGCGCCCTACGCCCTGATGGCGAGCGGTATTGGCGATCTTGGTCAGCGCGAATTGAGTGACCTTTTGAGTGGCCGCCAGCTTGGCCTTGGCTTTGGCATTGATGACGACGCCTTCACCTTCAGCGCCACGAGCAGCCCCGCCGATTATGCCGATCAGCTGCGCTTGTTCGCGAGCAAGCTCGCCTACCCCCGCTGGGACGAAGCGCCGCTGCGCCGATCGATGGCGATGCTGCAATCCAGCTATGATCCCATTCCTGGTTCCGCCGCCGAGGCGATCAGCCGCAATCTCGACTGGATGTTGCGCGACCATGATGGCCGCTATGCGCCCGCCACGCCCGAGGATGCCAAGGCGCTCACGCTACGGAAATTCCGCAAGATCTGGGAGCCGCGCCTCAAGGAAGGGCCGATCGAAATACAGGTCTATGGCGATGTGGACGTGGAAGAAGCCATTGCTGCAGTGGGAAGGACATTTGGCGCGCTGCCCGCGCGCAAGGACAAGAAGCCGTCAGCAGCCAATGGCGTGCTGCGCTTCCCTGCCCCTGTCACCACGCCTGAAGTGATCCTGCATGATGGGCCACCTGAGCAGGCTGCTGCGATCATCGCCTGGCCGACGGGCAGCGGCGTGGACCGAATCCGCGAGAGCCGCCAGTTGGAGATGCTGGCGCGTATCATCAATGATCGGCTGTTCGAGAAGCTGCGTTCCATCGATGGCGCAGCTTACACGCCAAGCGCATCGAGCGTGTGGCCCGAGGAAATGAAGGGTGGCGGCTTTTTGATCCTGCAGACCCAGCTCAAGCCGGATCGCATCGCCTATTTCTACCAATGGGCCGATGAGATTGCGCGCGATCTGGCGACCAATCCCGTCACGCAGGATGAGTTGGATCGTCAGGTGGAACCGGTGCGCCAACTGCTCAACCGGGCCGCCTACAGTAATGGCTTCTGGATGAACCAGTTGCAGGGCATCGGGCGCGATCCCGACAAGCTGACACGCGCCGCCAGCCTTGGGACGGACCTGGTCGGCGTGACGCCAGCGGACCTGCAGGCGCTGGCTGCACGCTATCTGCTCGATCAAAAGAGCTGGTCGGCGATGGTGCTGCCGCGCGGCGTGCCAGTGCCAGTGATCGCCGGGCTGGGGCCGAAGGATGCGAACGTGCAGGCGTCGGCTGCCACCTCTCAAGCGCCGGGCGCCGCGCCAGTCGCACACTGAGCACTTGCGCAGCGGCGGTCGACCGCCCAAATGGGTCGCATAGCGGCCCATATTTGGGCCTAGGCCGGCATGACGGCCTCACACCCCGTTTGCGCGAGTAGATAAAATGTTCATCGAGACCGAGCCGACCCCGAACCCCGCAACGCTCAAGTTCCTGCCGGGACGGACGGTGATGGCGGCAGGCACGCGCGATTTCGCCAATGCGGATGAGGGCGACGCTTCTCCGCTCGCTCAGGCGCTGTTTGGCCTTGGCGATGTGACGGGCGTTTTCTTCGGGCGCGACTTCGTGTCCGTCACGGCAGCGCCAGGCGTGAACTGGAGCGATCTGCGCACCGACGTTATCTCCATTCTCCTCGATCATTTCTCGGCGGACATGCCGCTCTTTCATGGCGGATCGGCGCTTGGCATCAGCGTGCCAGCCGAAGGTGAAGCGCTGGAAGCCATGCCGGGCGATGATCCGGAAGATGCCGACATCATCACGCAAATCCGTGAGCTTATCGATACCCGCGTTCGCCCTGCCGTGGCGAATGACGGTGGCGACATCGTCTATCGCGGCTTCCAGCAAGGCACCGTCTTCCTGCGTATGCAGGGCGCTTGCGCTGGCTGCCCATCCTCAACGGCAACGCTCAAGAACGGCATCGAGCAATTGCTCAAACATTATGTGCCGGAAGTAACGGAAGTGCGCGCCGTCTAGATCAAACGAACTTGGGGGTGAGCGAGGCAATGGGTCGGGGGAAGCAGAGGCGTGACTGAGCGATACCTTGTGATCGATTGCGCGACGCC
>CAMLFF010000231.1 GCA_946479185.1 uncultured Sphingobium sp. | reverse complement strand
ATGTGGAAGTGCAGGATTGCTACCACGATAAATATGGTCGCGTGTTCAAGCCGACCGAAGTCAAGATGATGCTGACCGCGTTCAGCAACATGGAGACGATCCACATCGCAGCCTACTCACACCTGCTCGACACCATCGGCATGCCCGAGAGCGAATATTCGATGTTCCTCGAATATGACGAGATGCGCGCCAAGCATGATTATATGCAGCAGTTCGGCGTGGATAATGATGAGGATATCGCCCGCACGCTCGCCATGTTCGGCGGCTTTACGGAGGGCATGCAGCTCTTCGCCAGCTTCGCGATGCTGATGAACTTCCCGCGCTTCAACAAGATGAAGGGCATGGGGCAGATCGTCACATGGTCCGTGCGCGATGAGAGCCTGCATTGCGAGGGCATCGTCCAGCTCTTCCACGCCTTCGTCAAAGAGCGCGGCTGCCTCACCAAGGCGGTGCGGGAAGATATCATTGATTGCTGCCAGAAGACCGTGCGGCTCGAAGATGCGTTCATCGATCTCGCGTTCGAGCAGGGCCCCGTGCCCGGCATGACCGCCAAGGAAATCAAGCGCTACATCCGCTTCATCGCAGATTGGCGCCTCGGCCAGCTGGGCTTCCAGCCCATCTACATGATCGAGGACCACCCCCTCCCCTGGCTCGCCCCGCTGCTCAACGGCGTGGAGCATGCCAACTTCTTCGAGCAGCGCGCGACGGAATATTCCAAGGGCGCCACCCGCGGCGTGTGGAACGATGTGTGGGACAGCTTCGATCGCCGCAAGAAAGGCCATGCCAATGACGGTCTGATCGCGGCCCCCGTGAGCGATGGCGAAGACATGTTCGCGCGGGCGGGCGTGGCGGCGGAGTGATCCGCCTTTCTCCCCGATGAATTGCCCGTAGCATCCAGTTCAGGCGACTCGCGTTACTCTCCGACATGTTCTCCCGATCAGGGGAAGCACAAAACAGATGTCGGAGTGAGACAGATGTACAAGGCAATTAAGAAGAGCATCGTCGCATTGGCGCTTGGCGCCGTGACGTTGGGCGGGCTTTCCGCGACACCGGCCTTTGCGGATCGTGGTCGCGATCGGTGGGAAGACCGCCGCTGGGAAGACCGCCATGACCGCAGGCATGATCGTCGCGATCACCGTCGCTACGAGCGCCATTATCGCGATCATCGTCCGGATCGGGTTGTCGTCATTCGCGAGCGTCGCGCACCGCGTGTCGTTTACGCCTATGACTATGACCGGCCAGACCCACGCTATCGCGGCTATTATGCCGAGCGCTATTATCGCGGCGGTTATGATCCGGTCCGCGTGACCCGCTCGACCCGCATCTACCGCGGCAATGATGATCGCTATTATTGCCGCCGTTCGGATGGCACCACGGGCCTGATCATCGGCGCGGCAGTCGGTGGATTGCTGGGTGATCAGATCGATCAGGGCCGCTCGTCCATCCTCGGCGCAGTGCTGGGTGCAGGCGCCGGTGCAATGATCGGCCGCTCGGTCGATCGCGGTGAGGTTGTCTGCCGCTAATCCAGCGTTGTTACAATTAAAGCCCCGGTTTGCTGAAAGGCAGGCCGGGGCTTTTCATTTGGCGCGCATGATCGATCAGTTAATTACTTCCGATCCAGCCTGACCCACGGATTCAATATCACGCCCCAGCCCCTTCACGGTCGCGCAGGCAGACAGCATCAGCGCCGCGCTCAACGCTGCCAAAATCAGTGCCGATCCCTTCATATCATGTCCCCATCTTTAAAAGTCTGATCTTCCTTAAACGGCCTGATTGCGCAACGAAATGCCGTTAATCAGCGTGGCTGCGCATCCGGTATCGGCGAGCGCCGATCGCCTCCCGCCAACCTCCTGAAAACGCGCCGAACCGTTGGGAACTGGTGGCGATAATGCGCGTATTGCAAAGACACCCGCGAAGAGGAGGATGCCATGGACCCTATCACGCTTCACAGCCGCAAGCAGGAGCTTCAGGCCCTGCTCGCCGAGATACGGGCAAGCCCTTCGCGCGCATGGAATCGCGAGCGTCAGCGCGTGTTGGTTCTGCAACAAATGGTGGCTGGAGAGGCCAACCGTATGAGCCCGGATATGGTCCACGGCCTGTAACCGGATTCACCACCGCGCGACGCAACAGCTCGCGCAACATATCCAAGGTTAACGTCGGTAACATCGATCAGGCCCTCCACTGCGACGAGTGGAGGGCTTGCGGACTTGCGTTGAGCGACTCGGCAGACGATAAGCCCTGAGACATATGAGGAAATCGGCGCGCGCGGGCGCCGGATCTCGGGAGGAATGACGATGGCGACGCGAACAAACGCAGCCTCACAACAGATTTTGAAGAGCTTTGGGCTGGTGCTGGCCCCGATCATGGTGCTGGCTGGCTGTGGCGCGTCGACCAAAACGGAAGCGCCGATCGCCAATATCCCTACGCCAATCCCCAGCAATGTGCCGCTGATCGAAGTCGCGCCGCCTGCGCCGATGCTGATCGGCGCAAATCGCGGTGAAGACCTGTGGCATTTGCGCTCGGGCCTGAATGTGGCCGTGCTGCTCTGCCAGGGCGTCGATAATAATGCGATGGTCGCAAGCTATAACAAGATGCTCTCGACCCATAAGGGCCTGCTCTCGGAAGCCGCGCAGTTGGAGGTCAATCTCTACAAGGCGAAGGGCGGCAAAAAGTGGCAGGACGCTTATGACGACCATATGACCAAGGTCTATAACGCCTATTCCGGCACGCTGACCCGCGACAATTTCTGCGGTCGTTCCAAAACGATCCTGACCGAGGCGGAAAGCGCCACGCCGGTTGCCTTTAACGACCGCGCCACGACCATGTTGTACGAGCTGAACAGGGCGGCTGGCTTGCCAGACCCCGATGGCGCACTTGCCCGCCGCAGCCTCACTTCCACCCAGACCGTCGATGCACGGCCTGCCGGGACGGTCGCGACACAGCGCTGAGATTTTGCACTTACAAAAAGGGCGCTGATCTCGCGATCGGCGCCCTTTTTCTATGCCTGCTCCAGCGGCCTCAATCCTTGCTCGGCACCGAGAGGCTCTCGCTGAAGTTGAATGGCCGCGCTTCCGGCATGGAGGCGATCATCGCCTGGAAGCGCTGCTCCACCGTCTCCTTCCAATTGCCGTGGGTTGAGACATAGAGGGTGTTGCTGCGGATCGCGTCCACGATCATGTCGCCCACTTCCGTCGACTCCATCCATGTATCCGACACGACGCGCTGGGTGAGTTGCTCCTCGGCCTCCTGCAAACCACTGCCGGTTCGGAACCGCTCCGGGCGGTTCTGGCCCGATTCATGGATGCGGCTCTTGATCGGCCCCGGCATCAGCACCGTCACACCGATATTATCCTGCGCCATGCTGTCGCGAATGGACTCGGTCAGCGTGATGACGCCCGCCTTGGCCACGGCGTAGATCGCCATGAAGCTTGGCATCGGCGTGAGGCCCGCGAGCGAGGCGGTGTTGACGATGTGCCCGCCCTTGCCGCGACGACGCATCCCCGGCGCAAATTCCATGATGCCGTTGATCGGCCCCATCAGATTGACGCCGATGCCATAATCCCAATCCGCATAGGTCGCCTGATCGAACGGCCCGGATGGATCGATGCCTGCATTGTTGATGAGGATTTCCGGCCCGCCCATCACCGCTTCACATTCGCGCGCGGCCTCCGCCATTTGCTGGCGATCGGACACGTCCAGCCGCATGGTGTGGACATTGCGGCCCTGCTGGCGCTCATCGAAAAACTGCTTGGCCTCGTCGAGATGATCCTGCCGGATATCGGCCAACACCAGCTTCGCGCCTGCATCCAGCAACCGCTGGGCAATGCCAAACCCAATGCCGCTCGCGCCGCCGGTGATGAATGCCGTTGTGCCTGCGATATCCATATCTACTCTCCATGCGGGCTCTCGGCCCCTTCAACACCGCACTGCCAAGGAGTTGCGCGCTCTGCAATAAGCCAGCGCGAAAAAACGGACATAATCAACGCAGAATGTTGGAGCGCTTATTCTTCAGTCTCGCGCGGATGCGCCTTACGCCACTCCGCCGGGCGCTGGAACGTGCCCCGCCAAATACCTCTTCTCGCAGATTTGGCCTGCCCTTGCTCATCGGCATAATCGCCCGCACGCGCGCCATCGCCGCTCACGGCCCAACCGGCGCTCACCAGCGCCGCCGCAACATCGCTCATGCCAGCGACGCTGCATAGCGAGATTGCCCGCCCGAACCGGTCGTCTTCGCTAGCCTGACAGCGTAAATCGCCCCGCGCGACCACATCCTGCAGAGCCTTCCGCGCTTCAACGCCGCAGCTCCACTGGGTGCCATCCGCGCCATTGCAAGACTGGCGCAGTTCCACAGCATCGATCCCTTTAAGCCGGACATCGCGCGGGCCGATGCGCAGACTATCGCCATCCACCACATAGATGCGCGTGCCATCTGCGGTGACCAGCGTTTCGGACGGGCGCAACAGCGCGAGGATGAGCAGCAGCAACGCGAGCACGATGAGCGCCCACAAACGCCGCATCCAGCGCTTCAATCTGATCATGTGGGGCCGCTCGCCCCGACCATCTGGACGCGGATTACTTCTTCGCCGCAGCGAGGGATTTTACCGATGCCAGCGTGTTCGCCACATGATCGCGATAATCGAGCGCGCTATGGGCATACACAATGCGCCCAGCCGAGCTGATCACATAGGATGTGCGGTCGGTCTTGCCGGCGAAGGCGGGATTTTCGCTCTTGAGCGCCACATCATAGCCCTTGATCACGCCCGGCCCGGCAGAAGCCACCGCGAACTTGCTGCCACATGCCTCGGTCGAGAAGCGCTGCAGCACGTCCACCGCGTCAGCCGACATGCCGATGACGGTCGCACCCGCTGCCTTGAACTGGTCCGCCTTGTCAGCAAATTCCTTGGTCTCCGCCGTGCAGCCCTTGGTGAAGGCGGCGGGGAAGAAATAGAGCACGACCGGGCCTTTTTTCAGCTGCTCGGAAAGGCGAAGTTTGAACACTTTGCCCGCCAGCGCGCCGCGCGTCTCAAAGTCCGGCGCCTTGGCACCCATCGGCAAGGCTGCCTGCGCGCCTGTCGCCAGCAATGCCCCGGCAAGGGCTGCAGCCAAACCCGTCATCCGTGCGATCCGCATCATCATCGTCATCCTTGCCTTAAGCCATCCATCTTCATCACAATCTGCCACAGAAGCGCTTGGCCCGCCAGCCCTGAGCGGTTACGAGCGGGCATGGCGATAGCCCGCCTTGCCCTCACCGACTTTCGCAATCATGCCGACGCGCTGATCGTGCCGGATGAGCCCATGATCGTGCTCTCAGGTGAGAATGGCGCGGGCAAGACGAATATTCTCGAAGC
>CAMLFF010000230.1 GCA_946479185.1 uncultured Sphingobium sp. | reverse complement strand
CGCGGCTCGATACCGCGCGGCGTATGGGCTTCATGTGGGGCGTGCATGCGGTGCACACGCGCGACATTGGCAGCTTTGAGGAAATGATCGGCAAGGCCAAGCGCATGGCGCTGCGTCACGGCTTTGCAGCGCCGGGGGACAAGATCATCATTCTGGCGGGTGTTCCATTCGGTACCCCGGGGGCGACCAATGTGCTGCATGTCGCGACGATCATCGGGGATGAATTGAAGCGCCACGCCGAGCGGTGAGGTCGACGTTTAACTCCTCCCCGCTAGCGGGGAGGTGGCTGCGCGAAGCGTAGACGGAGGGGGATTGCGGGGTTGCGCTAAGGCTGCCTGCCCCCTCCACCACCAGCTGTGCTGGTGGTCCCCCTCCCCGCTAGCGGGGAGGATCTCAGGCTCACGGCCTAACCGCATCCTTCAAGCCCGGTGGCGTCGGCGGGCGGTTCGGGTCATTGCCATCCCGCCACGGCACCACGCCATGGCTCACCCGCGCCTTGATCCTCCATGCGCCATTCTCCCGCACGAACTCATCGACATAACGCCCGGCGAGCAGCACATTGGGCCGGTTTTCTGGCGTCGCTGTGTAGAACATATAGCGTGAGCGCGCGGTCGCCTTGTCGCGATCTACATCGATCACTTCGGTCGTGACTTGATGGAAGCTGCTCTTGTTCACAAACCCCCGCTCTGGCTTGCCAAGATTCTTCTCCAGCATCGTCTGGATTGCTGCGGGGCCAGTCGCGCTGCCAAAGCCGCCGGTCCACACGCCATCCTTCGCGAAAAGCCCCGCGTAACCGGCATAATCGCGCGCATCGAGATACTCACCATAGGCGATGATGATGCGGCGGATTTCGTCGCGATCCTCGAGAACCTGCACGCGCTTGGCGAGCGCAGTCTGCGTGCTGTTCTGCGCGAGCGCCGTTGTCGGCCAAGCGAGGGCCAGTATGAGCGCGAGTTGAAGGCTGTGACGGGGCAGGGGCATAGCATCTCTCCTATCGATTATGGCGCAGCAGGAACTGAAAGGGGGCATTGCCTTTTGACAACGCCCCCAATCCCCCAATTTCAATTCCCCCAATCTCATTCGGTCAAAACCGCCTCAGCTCATCAGAACTTGCGACGGACGGACACGGCCCACTGGCGCGGCAGGCCCGGCTGGGCGCTGGCGTACCAGGCGTTGGTGAACTTGTTGAGATACACCAGCTTGTCGAACAGGTTGGTCACCTCGAGCGACACGGTCCAGTCCTTGTCCAGCGTTTCATAGCTCAGGCGCGCATTGGCCAGCGGGTAATCGTCCACGATGGTGATCGGTGCGCAGGCGAAGTTGCCGCAATAGCCCGAGGTATAGGCCACATCGATGCGCGGGGTCAGTGTGCCTGCATCACCAAGGTCCATGCGATACTGTGCGCCAATGCTCCACTTCCACTTGCCGATGCCGGGGCGGCGACCGCCGACGACGATCTCGTTCGTCACGAAATTGACGGACGTGAACTTGAAGTCGGTGAGGCTGAGCGAGCCGTCAATGGTGAAGCCTTCCATCGGACGCAGCGTGGTTTCCAGCTCGAAGCCGTTCACGCGCGCATCGCCGATGTTCAGATATTGACCGCACAGGCCGGGGACACCGCCCTGATTGGCTGGCAGCTGGACGCCATTGGCATCGAGGCAGATGTTCGGGATGCCCTGATAGTCCGTGTAATCCATGCGGAAGCCGCTGGCGTTGATGCGCAGGAGCCGATCGAACAGATCAGCCTTGAAGCCGATTTCATAGGCCTTGAGCTTTTCCGCGCCGAATGGGCGGATCTGGCGGAAATCATAGGGCCGGGGCGCAACGCCGCCGCCTTTGAAGCCGGTCGAGAATTGCGCATAGGCCATGATATCAGGCGTGATCTTGTAGGAGAGCGCCGCGCGATAATCGGTCAGCGTTTCCTTATACGCACCAACCTGTCCGGTCAGCGGGTTGTTCGGGTTGCTGAGTGGCAGATAGTCGCCCGATCCATTCGCGTTGAGGCGGTTGTAGAGATAATCCTTCTCCTCATGCGTGCGGCGAATGCCGAGCTCGAGGGTCAGGGCGTCGGTGATGTTCCAGTTGACGTTACCAAAGCCCGCATAGGTGGTCAGACTCGCCGTATCATCATTGATGAATGAGAAGGTCGGACGGCTGATGACGCAGGCTGGCAGCGCACCGCCGCATGGGAAGGTCTGATACTGGCCAAAGCCCGAAAATGGCGTGTGGATGCGGGCATTGTAGCGCGTATCCGCATCATAATAGATGCCGCCGATGGTGAACTGCACAGCATCGTTCAGGATGCTGCCGGAGAGGCGAACTTCCTGGCTGAACTGTTTATGCGAGAAGTCGCTGTAAACGCCGCCGATGAAGGCGACCGGCGAGTTGTCATTATCGTCCGAGCTGCGCGAGTCATAGCTGCGGTAGCCGGTGATCGACTTGAGCGCGAGATTGTCGCTCAGCGTGTAGTTGATCTCGCCGGAAATGCCCCAGCCATTCACGCCGCTGGCTGGTTCGGCAAAGACTGGCCCATTGGGCGCGCCTGCGGTGCCGGGTCCGCCAGCTGAGGTCGCCGAAGCTGCGGCATAGGTGACGCCCGGATCGAAGAAGTTCGCATAGGTGGCATAAGGATCGTTGAGCACCGCATTGGCCCGGCGATACTGGCCATAGGTCACGAAGCGGTTGTCATAAGGCACGCCCTGATAGGGAATGCTGTTATTCTGGCGACCGGTCAGCTCGGCGCTGGCGAGCAGCACGGATGCCGTCGTTTCAGACGTGTCCTTGGTATAATCGCCCGAGATGTTGATCTCCAGCGGGCTGCCGACAGGTGCCAGGCGAAGCGATCCGCGCACGGCGAACATCTGCTGATTGCCGAGCGTGCCAAGCTTGCAATTGTTGCCGGAGGCGAGGCGTGGAATGGCCGATGCGCCCGGCTGCACGACACTGGTGCCGGGCTGCACGAACGGATCTGTGGGGTTGAGGCAGGCATAATCATAGCGGGTGATGTAGCCATCGCGATTGCGGGTTACGCCGGTGATGCGCGCGAACAGCGTATCGGGAACGACGGTGAAATCCGCGCTCGCCTTGATGTCGCGGCGGTTGAGCGATCCGGCAGTGATCTCGACAAAGCCGCCCTTGCCCTCTGGCTTGCGCGAGTAGAGCTTCACCGCGCCGCCCAGCGAGTTCATGCCTGCGAGCGTGCCCTGTGGGCCGCGCAGCACTTCGATGCGTTCAAGGTCGGTCAGGTCGAAGGCCGAGGCGGTGACCGTGCCGAAATAAATGTCATCCACATAGATGCCGACGCCCGGCTCAACCGATGGGCTCTGATCCGACTGGCCAACGCCACGGATGAAGGCGCGCATCGAGTTGCCTGCGCCTGCAGGGTTCTGCTGCAGAATGACGTTCGGCGCCTGCGCCGTGATGTCCGTCAAACGGGTCTGGCTGCGCGCTTCAAGCAATTCGCCGCTGATGGCGGTGATTGCGAGCGGAATATCCTGCACATTTTGCTCGCGCATCTGCGCGGTGACGACGATTTCCTGCATATCGTTATCGGTCGCGCTCTGCGGCGAAGTCGTCTGTGCCGATACGGGCGCTGCGGCGATGAGCACGCCAGAGAGCATCGTGCCGGCTGCAAGGCCTGCTTTGCTTACGCTGCGCGCAAAGATGTTTTGAAAAGCGATCATCTCAGTTTCCCCTCCTGCTGGCTGTGCCAGAAACATTTATCTCAAGCTTATTTGCCGGGGCTTCTGGGCAGGATCTCTGGCCAGATAACCGACGACATTGATACCGCTGCAACCCACGACACAGGATCGATGAGCAAGGACGGTAGCTTGCGCAATATTGCGCAGCCCTATCGTCGTCTCATTCACCTATCTGCTAAGCTGGCCTTTACGCCCTTGTCTCAATCGAAGCGTTGACTGAGATAGCGTTTTGGATTGACGCAAAAGGAAATGGCCCGGCAGCCGCAGGGGCTGTGACTATTGCGCATCATTATGGAGAGAGGAGCGGCGGGCGGTCGCTCAGAGGCTGGGGTTGTCGTCGCTCCATTTGATGCTCAGTTCAATGCCCTGACCAATGGGCAGCAGCACCGTCTGCAAGTCCGGCTTGGCCAGCACCGCCTTGCGATAAAGGCGCACACTGGGGCGAGCGGAGGATGGATCGATCATATTGTCTGCAGCGATCACGCCTTCTTCGGAGAGTTTGGGGTAAAAAGCCTCGAAGCAGGGGAGATACAGGTCTTTCCAGATATCGAGCAGCACGAGATCGAAGGGGCCGGGATCAGCGGCGATCAGTGCGACCGCATCGCCCAGCTGGAAATCTACCAAATCGGCGAGGTTTGCGCGCTCGAGCTGGGTGCGGGCGTGGGCCTGCTTGTAATCGGCAAGCTCCATCGTGATCAGCTGAGCGCCCACCTTCTTGGCAGCATCGGCGAGGAACAGGGTGGAGTAGCCATAGCTGGTGCCAAGTTCGAGGATGCGCTTTGGTCGCCGCCCGAGGATGAGCGCGTGGAGAAAGCCTGCCGCCTCTGGCCCCACGGAAAGCAACACATCATCGCGACTGGCCGCGCCGCTGGCGAGCAGGCCGCGCTCTGCCTCCACCCGCGCTTCATAATCGGCGAAAACGGCACGAACGGCTGGATCATCGAATATCATAGGCTTGGCTCCCACTCAGCGCAGCGTAGATACTAGCCATCAATCAAGCAAACCTAATGCGGCGAGTTCGCCCAGGCTGTTGATCACGCGATGGGGCCTGCGCTCGTCTGGCTGCGCGGCCCACTCCTTCGCTGATGTCGTGCCGGTCGTCACGCCGATGCCCATCGCCCCGCCAGCGCGCGCCATCTCCGTTTCCACCTTGGGATCATCGCCGACGACCACGATGTTGGCCATCGGCACGCCAAGCTTGGCGGCGACGAAGTGCATGGCGTGGAGCGATGGCTTGCCGGTCAGCTCTGGCTCCGCGCCCGTCACCCGCGCAATTGCGCCGCCGATGGCGCAGCTATAGCCGAAGGCGCGACCGCTGCGGGAGGCGAAGAAGGGCACATCGGAAGCCGAGAAGAGCGCCGCGCCGCCCAGCACGGCTTCGCAAGCGGCGTGGATGTCCGTCATATTGCACTCGGGATGCCAGGCGACATAGACGGCGTCTGCGCTCGTCGCGCCCTCTTCGCCGGGTCGCACGATGCTGATGCCTTCGCCGGTCAGCGCATCCGCGACGCCCTGCGTGCCCAGCACAAGGACGCGCTTAAAACCACGCTCGCGGAAGATGTGCCCCGCGACGCTATTGGGCGTGAATAGATTTTCGTCCGGGATCGGCAGGCCGAGCGCGCGCAGCTCGGGACCTTGCTCGCTGGCCGGATAAGCGCTGCCATTTGTGAGCGCGAGGA
>CAMLFF010000229.1 GCA_946479185.1 uncultured Sphingobium sp. | reverse complement strand
GTGCAGAGCGGGCATTTGCCCGTGATCAGTTGCCTTAAGGATAGTCGTACATGTCGGATCGCCAGGACGTTTTCGCGCAGGTCACAGCGCAGATCGAGCCTTTCAACAAAAAGGGCGTCGCGCTGAGCGATGCCACGACCTTTGCGGGCGATCTGGAGTGGGACAGCTTGACGGTGATGGATTTCGTCGCAGCGGTGGAGGATGAGTTCAACATCATCATCACCATGAATATGCAGGCAGAAATCGAGACGATCGGTCAGCTGGTCGATGCCGTCATCAAGCTGCGCGGGGAGGGCTGAGGCCATGACGAACGCCAGCGAGAATAGCGGCACCATGCGCGTGGCCGATGCCGATCAGGATCTCTTCTCCAAATTCGATCCGCTGATTGCCGAGCGCGAGGCGCTGCTGGCCACGGGCGTGCGCGATCCCTTCGCCATCGTGATGGAAGAGGTGAAGTCGCCCACGCTGGCGATCATCAAGGGCAAGGAGACGATCCTCCTTGGCACCTATAATTATATGGGCATGACGTTCGATCCCGATGTGGTCGCGGCAGGCAAGAAGGCGCTCGATGAGTTCGGTTCCGGCACCACCGGATCGCGCGTGCTCAACGGCACTTATCAGGGCCATGCCGAGTGCGAGCAGGCGCTCGAGGAGTTTTACGGCACCAAGAGCGCGATGGTCTTTTCGACCGGCTATCAGGCGAACCTCGGCATTATCTCCACCCTTGCGGGCAAGGGCGATTATGTCATTCTGGATGCTGACAGCCACGCCTCCATCTATGATGGCTGCTTCCTCGGCAATGCCGAGATTGTGCGCTTCCGCCACAATAGCGTCGAGGATCTGGACAAGCGGCTCGCGCGCCTGCCCGCCGATGCGCTCAAGCTCGTTGTGCTCGAAGGCGTCTATTCCATGCTCGGCGATGTCGCTCCGCTGCCAGAGATGGTCGCGGCGGTGCGCAAATATCCCAATTGCATGATCCTGGTCGACGAAGCGCATGGCATGGGCTTTTTCGGCCCCAATGGTCGCGGCGTTTATGAGGAGCAGGGCGTCGAGAAAGATATCGATTTCGTCGTCGGCACCTTCTCCAAGTCGGTCGGCACCGTCGGCGGCTTCGTCGTGTCGGATCATCCCAAGTTCGAGGTGATGCGCCTCGTCTGCCGCCCCTATGTGTTCACCGCCTCGCTTCCACCCAGCGTTGTGGCGACGGCGGCTACCTCCATCCGCAAGCTGATGCATGCAGGCGAGAAGCGCGCGCATCTGTGGGAGAATAGCAAGCGGCTGCACAAGGGCCTGACTGATCTGGGCTTCACACTCGGCACCAAGACGCCGCAATCCGCCATCATCGCGGTGATCCTCACCGATCAGACGCAGGCCGTCGCCATGTGGCAGGCGCTGCTGGAGCTTGGCCTTTATGTGAACATGGCGCGCCCGCCAGCAACGCCCGCCGGCACCTTCCTGCTGCGCTGCTCGCTCTGCGCAGAGCATAGTAGCGAGCAGGTCGGCCAGATCATCGAGATGTTCGCCAAGGCCGGGCAAATGACCGGAGCAATCCCAGCCTGATTGCACGGCAGCCCGCCCCCCGTGCGAAAAACTCTCCCAAGCTGCAAAGGCTTAGGCTAAACGGCATGTCGCATGGTGGACATGGGACCAGATAGCTCGGGATATGGAACGGACGACCTGCCGCGCTGGCGGCGGTTCGTGCCGTTCGTGCTGGCCTTCATCTTCGCCGCCGCGCTCGCCATCCTCATCTACCGTGCCGATCAGGCATCGGACATGCGCGATCGCGCGATTGCCCTGCAGCGCCACAGCTATCAGGTGATGCTGCAGGCCAAAACGGTCGAGGCCAAGGTCGGCAACGCCGAGACACTGCTCGCCCGTTACGTGGTCAGCCATGACGAGGCGGTGGGGCGGCAATATCAGGATGAGTGGTCCACCGCGATGCGCGAGCTGGTCGCGCTGGAACGCTCCACCCGCACCAGCGCTGAGAAAAGCGCCGCCACCGCTCGCCTGCGCAAAGCGATGGTGGAGCGGGACGCAACCTTGCAACAGATCGCCTTGCGTGTGCGCTACAAGCAGTCGCTCGGCGCGCTGGGCCAGCTTGAGGCGACGCGCAAAGAGGCCTCTGTCAAAGGCATTGCAGACGCCTTGCAAACGCTCGCGGCGCTGGCCGAGGCGGAGCGCGTGCGCCGCAATCTTCAGGTCGATCAATCCCGGTCACAGGTTGATCGACTGAATGAGAGCTATGGTCTTATCGGCCTCGGCATGCTCATCGCCGCGGTCGTCGCCCTGTGGTTCACCAACAGCGCATTGAATGAGCGGGTCTATGCGCGCCGCCTCGCCGCAGCGGAAGCGGCCCGTGTCGATGGGCTGGAAGCCGCCGTGCAGCAGCGCACCGAGCAGCTTCGCGAGGCCAACGAGCGGCTCTGTCAGGAGATGGAAGAGCGCCTGCAGGCCGAGCAGAGCCTGCGCCAGCTCCAGAAGATGGAGGCGCTGGGCGCGCTCACTGGCGGCATTGCGCATGATTTCAACAATATGCTCGCCGTGGTCATTGGCGGTATTGATGTTGCGCGGCGGCAGATCGCGCGCGATCCTGACAAGGCGGTCGCGCATCTCGATAGCGCAATCGAGGGCGCCAATCATGCCGCCGCCCTTATCGAGCGCCTGCTGGCCTTTGCCCGCGCCGAACCCCTGCTGCCAGATCGGGTCGAGGTCGACACGCTACTCGCGGGCATGGAAGATCTGGTCGCCCGCGCCATCGGCACCGGCATCAAGGTGGAGTTTGCGCTGGATGCGCCCGGCTGGGCCGTGTGGGCGGACCGGGCGCAAATGGAAAGCGCGCTGGTCAACATGGCCATCAATGCGCGCGATGCGATGGATGGCCGCGGCACGCTGCGCATCGTCACGCAAAAGGTCACGCTTGGCGAGCATGAGGTCGGCCAGTGCGCGGCGGGCGATCATGTGAGCCTCACCGTGTCGGACACCGGCTGCGGCATGTCGCCTGCGGTGCTGGAGAGGGTGTTCGAGCCCTTCTTCACCACCAAGGCTGTCGGCAAGGGCACCGGCCTTGGCATGAGCCAGATCTTCGGCTTCGTCACCCAGTGCCACGGCGCGGTCGACATCAAGAGTGTGGAGAATGAGAGCACCACCATCCGCCTGCTCCTGCCGCGCCTGAGCGAGAGCGAAACGCTGCCGGAAGCACGGGCCGCGAGCGCGCAGGAAACGCCTGCCGCTCAGGCCCCGCTTCTGCCGGAGAATGACAGCGGCCTCACCGTGCTCGTGGTGGAAGATGATGCGCGGGTGCTGCGCTCCACAATGGCGGCGCTCGGCGCGCTCGGGCATCAATGCATCGATTGCGATCATCCCGCCAAGGCGCAAGCGATCCTGGCTTCCCGGCCGGACATCTCGATCATCCTCTCCGATGTGCTGATGCCGGACATGACCGGGCCGGAAATGATACGGGCCATCGGCGCCACCATCGGCGATCGCGCGGTGATTTTCGTCACCGGCTTTGCAGGCGACAAAGATACGGCAGCGCAAATTGCGGGCTACCCGATCCTGCGCAAGCCCTTCACCATGAAGCAGCTTGGTGACGCCATCGACAAGGCCATCGCCGCCAAGCGCAACGATGATATCGTGGCGCAGCGGGCATGAGCGCCCCGCTTCCTTTTGGCGCATGGGAGCGCCTCACCGGCACTGCCGCCCAACTCAAAGGTTGCGAGCGCCTCTCAACCCGCTTACGGCCTGCGCTTGGCTGCATTTCCCATTGCCCGGCTGTTCTGCCTGGCCTCTCTGATGCGCGCGAAGGAACAGCTTGAGACTGCCCATGCTGACAGCTTTGGACCGCTATATGGCGAGGCTCATCGCAGTCCCGTTGCTCGCGAGCCTTGTGGTCGCCGCGATGCTGCTGGTGCTGGACAGGATGCAGCGCCTCTTCGTGTTCGTCGCGACAGAAGGCGGCCCCGTGAGCGTCGTGTGGCGCATGCTGGCCAATCTGCTGCCGGAATATCTGGGCCTTGGCATCCCCATCGGGCTGATGCTCGGCATTTTGCTCGCTTTCCGCAAGCTCGCTTTGTCATCCGAGTTGGACATTTTGCGCGGCGTTGGCCTCTCTTACACCAAGCTGCTCAAAGTGCCGTTCATGTACGCCATCGCGCTGGCGGCGCTCAATCTGGCCATCGTGGGCTTCATCCAGCCGGACAGCAAATATGCTTATGAGCGGTTGCGGTTCGAGCTGCGCTCGGGCGCGCTGGGCGCCTCGATCAAGGTCGGCGAGTTCACCAATCTTGGCACCGGCATCACCATCCGCATCGAGCAGAGCGCCGATGAAGGCCGCAAGCTGAGCGGCATCTTCGCGCGGATGCAGACCAAGAGCGGCCAGTCGCTCGCGGTGACCGCAGCGGGCGGCCAGTTCCTCGCCACCGATGATCCCGATACCATCATCATGCGCCTGACCGACGGCGTGCTGGTGCATGATTCGCCCAAGTTCAACGAGCCGCGCATCCTCTCCTTCTCCAATCATGATCTGCCGATCGATCTGCCCAAGATCGAGGAGTTCCGCACGCGCGGCGATGGCGATGTGGAGCTGAGCTTGCCGGAATTATTCAAGGCTGGCCTCTCGCGCGACACCGAGCTTGGCCGGGCGCAGGCCTGGGCGAACTTCAATTTCCGCATGGTCGAGGTGGCGATGATGATGCTGCTCCCCTTTGCAGCCATTGCCTTTGCCATCCCACCCAAGCGCTCCACATCGGCGCTGGGCGTCTTCCTCTCGATCGTGTTCATCGTGACCTATCACAAAATCAACCAGACCGGGCAGTCGCTTGGCTCGCTGGGCCGGGTCGATCCGTTCCTCATCCTTTGGGGGCCGTTCCTCATCTTCGCGGGCATCATTGCCTGGATGTATTATCAGACCGCCTATGTGCCCGGCGGCCAGCCGATCGGCGCACTGGAGCGCCAATTCGCCAAGATATTGAGCTTCCTCAAATCGCTCGCCGGGCGCCTGAATGGCCGACGTGGCCGCAAGATCGTGGAGGGCTGAGGCGATGCTGCTGAACTTCTTCCCCTCCCGCTCGCTGGCGCTCTATCTTGGCAAAACCTTTCTGTGGCGCTGCTTTGCCATGCTCGCCATGCTCGTGCTCGTGCTGCAAATGCTCGATCTGCTGAGCGAGGCGGGCAAGGTGCTGGCCTATCCCGGCAATGGCGATGCCGAGCTGTGGCGCTATATGAGCCTGCGCACGCCGCAGATCATCTCGCGCTTCCTCCCTTTCTCCGTGCTGCTGGGCACGCTCATCACGTTGGCCACGCTCAATGCGAGCAGTGAGGTGGTGGCGATGAAATCCGGCGGGCTATCGGCGCACCAGATCCTTGCCCCGCTCATCCTCACCAGCATGGCGGTGGCTGCCTTCAGCTATGTGTTCAACGAGCGGGTG
>CAMLFF010000228.1 GCA_946479185.1 uncultured Sphingobium sp. | reverse complement strand
TCGCAGAGCAAATGGCAAACGACCTAGCAATCATCAGCGGCAAATTCCCGGTGGTCCTGTGGCAGCTCGGCAATGCCGGCGATTCCGCCTTCCAAATCTATGTCGAATCCACTGTCGATGGCTGGTGGAACCTGCAGCACCAGCCCGACGAGTTCATCGACTCGCGCTGGGCCAGAATTGCCACCGCGACACCCGGCGAAAGTGCAGCTCTCCAGCAGGAGATCAACCGCTACATCATCGACCAGGCCTGGTTCGCGCCCTTCGTCTATATGGGCTCCGCCTACGCCTATAACCCGCAAAAGCTCGGCATCCCGACCCAATCGGATGTGGAAGCTTTGACTCCCAAGCTGCGCGACTTCCAGTAGTGCACACGCTCAGGGCGGGACAATAGCGATGATTTCCTCAGTGACCAGGAGCCTGTTGCGCTCCATCGGCGTGGTGCTGGTTGTGACCTTTGCGACATTCGCCCTGATGTACGGCAATGGACCGGGCATTGCGCGATCAGTGCTGGGCTTGAGCGCCACACCCGAGAGTATCCAGCAGAAGGTCGCCCAACTCGGCCTCGACCGCCCATTGCTCATCCAATACGGGGACTGGATCGCCGGCGTCGTTACCGGCGATCTGGGCCGCTCGTATTATACCAGCGAGTTCGTGAGCAAAGCGCTGTCGAACCGCGTGCCGGTGACGTTGACGCTCGTCTTGATGACGCTGGGATTGACGGCGGTGCTCAGCGTCCTGCTGGGCGTCACCGCAGCGGTAAAGGGCGGCTGGGTCGATCGGCTCGTCCAATGGCTGTCGGTATTGGGCGCTGCCGTGCCGGGATACGTGATCGCCATCGTGCTCGTCTTTACCTTTGCGGTGGCGTGGCGGGCTTTTCCCGCCACCGGCTATGTGCCGCCGCAGCGAGGGCTTACACTCTGGTTCATGTCCTTGGTGCTGCCGGTTTCGGCCCTTCTCATCGGTAGTGTTGCAGGCGTTGCGACCCAGATCCGGACTGCTGTCCTCGACACGCTCGATCGCGACTTCGTCCGCACGCTGCGGGCCCGCGGCATCAACGAACGCCAGATTCTGTTCCGGCATGTGCTGCGCAATGCCGCGGCGCCCGGTCTGACGGCGTTGAGCCTCACCATGATTGGCCTGCTCGGGGGTGCCGTCTTCATCGAACTCATCTTCGCACTTCCCGGCATGGGGCAATTGGCCAACGCCTCGGCCCAGATCAGCGATGTCCCCATGGTCATGGGGACGGTCCTGATCACCATCGTGCTGGTGCTCGCCACCAATCTGCTCGCCGATATCGGCGTGGCCTTGCTCAATCCGAAAGCGCGATCCTGATGGCAGACACTTCACCGATCACCGTACCATCGGACATGACGGCTCTGGCGACGAGCCGACGCTCTGTGCTGGCGCAATTGTTGGGCCGTCCGCCGGCCGTGATCTGGATCGCCTATCTCGCGCTCCTCATTGTCGTCGCCATCCTGGCGCCTGTGCTGGCTCTGTACGACGTCAATGTCACCGACCTGGCGGCTACCAATGCCCGACCTTTCACGCCTGGGCATCCGCTCGGCGGCGACGGCGCCGGATATGACATCTATTCCCGCCTCGTCTGGGGAACCCGGCAGACCCTCTTTGCCGTGCTGATCATCGTTTCCGTGTCTTCGGTCGTCGGGGCTACAAGCGGCCTCGTCGCTGGCTTTTACCGCGGCACGTTCGAGACCGTCGCCAGCTTCGTCTCCGACGCCATCATGTCGCTTCCCGGCGTGGTGCTGCTGATCGCCCTTTATGCGGTGACTGGTCCCAACCTGTCCGCCGCGATGGTGGTGCTCGGCATTATCGTGGCGCCGACTTATTATCGCCTGGTCCGCTCGATCGTAATTACCGTCCGCAAGGAACTCTATATCGATGCGGCGCGGGTGTCCGGCCTGTCGGATCTGCGCATTGTCGGCCGGCATGTGCTCTGGGCGGTACGGGCGCCGATCATCATCCACAGCTCCTTCATCATGGCAGCGGGCATCGGCATCGAATCCGGTGTCTCCTTCATCGGCCTGGGCGACCCTGCAGCGGCCTCATGGGGCACGACGCTGCAGCGTTCCTTCAGCGGCATCTACAACAATCCCTGGAGCGTAGTCTGGCCATCGCTGCTGATCAGCGTCACCATCCTGGCTTTCGTGCTGCTCGGCAATGCACTGAGCGACGTGCTGCAACCGTCGGCCCGCAGCAAGATACTGTCCTCCCGCCAACGCCGACAAATCATCGCCGCTGCTGTGCAGGGGAACGGACCCGCCACGGCCAAGTCCCGGGACGATGCCATTCTCAGCATCCGGGATTTGCGCATCGGCTACATGTCGGCCGATGGCAGCGTCCGTGAAGTCGTTCATGGCGTGGATTTCGATCTGCGCCGCGGCGAGATTCATGGCCTGGTTGGAGAATCCGGCTCCGGCAAATCCCAGATTGCGTTTTCCTGTCTCGGCATCCTGCCACGCGAAGCCCTGCTCCTGGGCGGTAGCATATGGCTGGGGGGCGAGGATCTGATGGCCGATCCGCAAAAAATGCACGCCGCGCGAGGCCGGCGCATCGCCTATATCCCGCAGGAGCCGATGTCCAATCTCGATCCGTCCTTCACCGTCGGCGCGCAACTGATCTACGGGCTGCGCGCGTCGCGGCCAATGGCCAAGGCAGAGGCATATGCCATTCTCATCAAGCTGCTGGCACGCGTGGGCATCAACGAGCCCGAGCGCATCATGAAAATGTATCCGCATGAAATATCGGGAGGCATGGCGCAGCGTGTGCTCATCTGCGGCGCGGTCGCATCCGATCCGGACATCATCATCGCAGACGAACCGACCACCGCTCTCGACGTCACCGTGCAGGCCGAAGTGCTCGACCTGCTGCGCGAACTGAGCGAGGAGCGCGGTCTGGCAATGATTTTGGTGACGCACAATCTTGGAGTAGTGGCAGACCTCTGCCACACCGTAACGGTTATGAAGGATGGCCATTTCGTCGAGCAGGCGAGCGTCGATGATTTGTTCGAGGCACCGCGTCACGCCTACACCAAGCAATTGCTGCAATCCTCCCGCAGCGTCGAATTGATGGAGTTGGCACCATGACCGAGCCCCTCCTCAGGGTCGAAAATCTCGTCGTCGGCTTCCCCCGCCAAGGCGGCCACACCAATGTTATTCGTGGCGTGAGCTTCGAGCTTGCCTCAGGCGAAACCCTCGGCATGGTGGGCGAGTCAGGGTCGGGAAAAACCACGATCGGCCGTGCCATACTCGGACTCGCTCCGGTCCGTGGCGGCACCATTTCATATCGCGGGCAGGTCATCAGCAATGTGAGCCGCACGATGCGCCGCCGGGTTGCCAAGGACGTTCAAGCGGTCTTTCAGGACCCCTATTCATCGCTCAATCCGGCGATGACGGTAGAAAGCATACTCGTGGAGCCGCTCGCGGCGGCGGGCATCAAGGACGGACAGGCGCGCGTTCGCGAACTCCTTGATGCGGTTGGACTGCCCAGCGATGCCGGTTCTCGCTATCCGCGGGAGTTCTCCGGTGGTCAACGCCAGCGCATCGCCATTGCCCGCGCTCTCGCCCTCAGGCCGTCGATCATCGTTTGCGACGAGCCGACCAGCGCTCTGGACGTGAGCACGCAGGCAACGGTGCTCAAGCTGTTCAAGGACCTGCAGGACGCGACCGGGGTGGCCTATATCTTTATCAGCCACGACCTGGGTGTGGTGAACAGCATTAGCGATCGGATCGCCGTGCTCTATCAGGGCGAGATCATGGAGATTGGCGACGCCGCTCAGGTATCCGGTGCGCCCAACCATGCCTACACCAGGCGCCTCCAACTCGCTGCCCCACTTGCCGATCCCAAAAAGCAGCGCGCACGGCGGCTGCAACGGCGCTTGTTTGCCCAAGCCGGCTAGCGCCAATTTTGCCTCGCTAACCCTCCCTGGGCCGAGGCGAACGGAGGCAGGTTCTGTCTGCCTCCGTTTCCCACGACGGGAGCCACATGGCTCTCACCTAACAAGGATTGCCAATTTGACTCTGCCGCTCGCCAACAAGTTTGCCCTTATAACCGGTGCCAGCCATGGCATCGGAAAGGCTACTGCTCTGGCCTTTGCCGACGCCGGGGCGCATGTGGCATTCACCTATCGAGGGGCCGATGACGGAGCGTGTGAGGTCGCCCGGTGCATCGAGGATAAGGGCCGCAGGGCTTTCATGATGCCTGCCGAATTGATGAATGTCGAAGACTGCAAAAGCATCGTCACCAACACAATCGACGTCTTCGGGCAGATCGACATCCTGGTGAACAACGCCGGCGGCGGGCAATATTCGGCCGGAGGACTGACAGACCTTTCCCTTGAAAGCTGGGAGAACGGATTGAACCTCAATCTGCGCGCGCCCCTGCTGACCAGCCAGGTTGCGGCAAAGCAGATGATTGCTCGCCGCAGCGGTGGCTCGATCATCAATATATCGTCCATCCATTCCAGCCACGTCTGGTTCGACAGCGCAGCCTATGGCGTCGCCAAGGCAGGGCTTAACCGCCTGACCAAAAGCATGGCTGTCGAATGGGCCCGCCACGGCATTCGCGCCAACGCCGTTGCGCCGGGCTACATCAACACTTCCGAGACGCCCGAAGAACAGGCCCGTTACGACGCCGGTGACAATCTAGCTGCCCCCCTTATCGCGATGGGGCGAACGGCTCGGCCATCTGAAATCGCCGGAATTTGTGTCTTTCTGGCCTCCGATGCTGCTTCCTACATCACCGGACAGACGATTTTTGCCGATGGCGGGGCCTTGCTGCCCCCGATCATGGCCGCAGACGACCTGCGTCCGGCCGGAGCGGGTGCCGGATTGTGACTGAACCATCCACTGCTCACTACCGTCTTGATCAGATAAATCCGACAGGAGAGCGGGCCAGTGAATTGGGCTTGGCGCGCCAGCTCATGGGTGCAGACCTCGTTACGCGTGGGGACGGATGGGAACGCGGGATTCGCTCCGTCCTGCTCCAAAACGATCTTGTGGCCTTCGAAGTTGTCGTGGACCGCTGCTTTGATATCGCCGGAGCACGAGTGCGGCAGGTACCAATCGGCTGGCGTTCTGCAACCGAGATCGTAGCGCCGTGGTATGTCGAAAACACCGGGTTTGGACCGCATAGAAGCTTTTTCGGCGGCCTGTTGAAGACCTGCGGGCTGGATCACATCGGCCTGCCCGTAAAAACCGACATTTCCGGCGGGCGGCAGGCGAATGGTGAATACCCCATGCACGGAAGGATCAGCGGCGCGCCGGGACGGCTGCATGGCTACGGGGTGCAATCCACTGCCGATGGCGGGCTCGAAGCGTTCGTTGAAGGGACCGTCTCGCAGGTTGCGGTGTTCGATGAGCATCTGACACTGCATCGACGCATCAGCATTGCCTATGGCAGCGCGACCATACGGGTGGCCGACACCGTAACA
>CAMLFF010000227.1 GCA_946479185.1 uncultured Sphingobium sp. | reverse complement strand
GGCCCTGCCGTCTCGCGCTCGGCAACCAGCGAATCGACGCAGCGGATGACATAATCCGCCGTGCGATAATTCACGATGACGATCGCGAGATTGGGGTCGGACTTCAGGGTCATGGCGGTTCCGGATAGGGTATCGCGCAACAAACGGTCAACGGGCGTGACCGTTGCGTCTAGGCCCATAATCTAAAGGAAGCGTTTGTTCCCCGCGCCCGCTCTTCAGCGCGACGAGGTGTAGATGCTGCGCGGTTGATGCAGCCCGGCCACCGTGCGTGCGACGGCCTGCATCAGCTCCCAGCGTTGGGGAATGCCGACGCTCGTCTCGCCGATCATGACGGCCACGGCATAGCTGGTGCCATCCGGCGCGGTCATGATGCCGACATCATTATAGCCGGTGGAACGTGGCGCGAGATCCTGACCGGTGCCGGTCTTGTGAACATAGGTCCAGCCGGCAGGCACGCCCGCCTTGATGCGCTGAGGCCCGGTCTTGGCATTCTCCATGGCCGCCAGCAGCGTGCGGGTGGAGGTGGGAGAGAGCATCTCGCCCCGTTGCAGCTTGGCAAGAGCGCCAACAATAGCGTTTGGCGCGGCGCCATCTGGCGGATTGGCGAGATAGGCATCCAGCGCGCGCTCGCGGGCAGCGCGTGGGAGGTTGGCGCGGGCGGTGTAGAAGCGGCGACCGACCGACATATCCTGCGACCAGGTGAGCCCCGCTGCCTGGCTCTGCAAAATGCGCTCGCCGGGCCCGAAGCGAATAGCGTCCTGCCCGATGAACCGCCGCGCAAGATAGCCGCGCACGACATCGGGACCGCCGACCGTGCGTAGGATGGTATCGTTCGCGGTATTATCGCTCTGCATCATCGCACGATCGAGCAGGCTGCGCAGGGTCGTGGTATAGCCCTGATCGCTCTTCACCATCGCGGCGATCGGTTGATGGAACAGGGTCAGGTCGCTTGGGCGGATGGTCACTTGCCGATCGAGCGTAATCTTACCGCGATCTACCGTATCCAGCGCGGCCATCGCGACCCAAAGCTTGGAGACGCTTTGCTGCGGGAACAGCCGATCGCCATTATGGGAGACGGTCCAGCCTGCATCCACGCGCCGCACCGCAATACCGACCGTACCATTGAACTGGCGGCCAAGCGACTGGATGGACGCGACAAGCGCTGGCGACGGCGAAGATGCTGGCTGGAAAGCGGGCCGCATTTCGTGCGACTGCCGTGGTCCCGGCGTGGGAGAAGCGGGAATAGGTGTGCGCAAAACCGGCGACCGGGTGCTCGCGCTGGCGGTTCTGGAATAGGAGGAAGGGATTGCCGTGCAAGCGCCAGCGAGCGCCATAAGCCCCATCCCCATTGCCAATGGTCCGTAGCGCCTGCCCACTTTCAAAAAATTCCCTTGGTAAACATGCACATATTATTGCAGCCAAGCCTTAACATGAACCGAACGGAATCAAGCCGGATGCGCCAGAACGAATCCCTTTTGCGGCGGGCTGCTTGGAACCGCGGAACCTGACCGCAAAAGAATCGTTGCGTCCGGCGCATTTGATCCACGCATTTGATTTTTGTCAAATCCGGGCGGGGCGCGCCGGGCTATCAGAATCGGGACAAGTGCGATCCTCCATTGCCTTGTTGGACGCAGCTTCGCTGTTTCCCTCCTAGTCGAAAACTCCGGGGCGCAGCAGCTATGCTTTGCGCCCCTTTTTTCGCCCTCCTCCCCGGCCCACGACAGCGATTTTTGAAACGAAACCGGGAATGCACCGGGCCGTCCCGCTGGTGCTTGTCTTGTCCGGTCAGATCGCTTTACAAGGCGCCCATCTCATTCATCCAAAAAACGGACAGAATCATGACCAGCGCCACGATCACCGCCGCCGACGTCTCCAATGATATTGCTCGCGTGTTCGCAGCGCAGCAGGCCAATCAATGGAATGTGAAAGCCACCAATGCCGAGCAGCGCAAGGCAAAGCTCGCTAAGTTGAAGGCCGCTGTCGAGGCGCATGCCGATGCGATCATCGCCGCCGTTCAGGCTGACACACGCAAGCCCGAGGGCGAGATCCGCGTAACGGAGATTCTCAACGTCACGTCCAACATCCAGCGCAATATCGACAATCTCGATGCGTGGATGACGCCGACCGAAGTGACGCCATCCATGAACCCAAATGACAAGGCGCAGATCGCTTATGAAGCGCGCGGCGTGTGCCTGATTCTTGGCCCATGGAACTTCCCGCTGGGCCTCGCGCTCGGGCCGCTCGCGGCCGCGGTTGCGGCAGGCAATTGCTGCATCGTGAAGCTGACCGACCTGTGCCCGGCGACGGCGCGCGTGGCGGCCAGCATCATCCGCGACGTGTTCGACGAGAATGAAGTCGCGCTGTTCGAGGGCGATGTGAGCGTAGCGACTGCGTTGCTCGAACTGCCATTCAGCCACATCTTCTTCACGGGCAGCACCCGTGTCGGCAAGCTGGTGATGGCGGCGGCGGCCAAGCATCTCGCGAGCGTAACGTTGGAGCTGGGCGGCAAATCGCCGGTCATCATCGATGAAGGCGCGGACATCGAGAAGATCGCCGCCGACCTTGCGGGCGCCAAGCAGTTCAATGGCGGGCAGGCCTGCATCTGCCCCGACTATGTGTTCGTGAAGGCATCGCAGAAGGATCGGCTGGTCGCAGGCTTCAAGGCCAAGGTTGCGGAAAATCTCTATTCCGAGGCTGGCGACATCAAGAAGGAAAGCATTGCCCAGATCGTCAACGGCAGCAATTTCGCCCGCGTGAAATCGCTGGTGGATGATGCGGTGGCCAAGGGCGCGCACACGGCGGTTGGCGGCACGCTGGAAGAAGGCGACTTCACCATCCACCCCACCATGCTGACCGAAGTGACGCCGGACATGAAAATCCTTCAGGAAGAGATTTTCGCGCCCGTGCTGCCAGTCATGACCTATGACAATCTGGACGACGTGATTGGTCACATCTCGTCACGCGACAAGCCGCTCGCGCTCTATATTTACAGCAATGATCAGGCCAATGTGCAGAAGATCCTCGACCGCACATCATCGGGCGGCGTGACCGTGAATGGCGTGTTCTCGCATTATCTGGAGAACCAGCTGCCATTTGGCGGCGTGAACCAGAGCGGCATGGGCAGCTATCATGGCTATTTCGGCTTCAAGGCCTTCTCCCATGAGCGCGCGATTTATCGGCATCAGTGAGGTGTTTGGGGGCTAGCTGACATCAATTGGCGTCCGTTCTCGCTACGGCGGTGACGGGCGCCATAAAATCGCCTCCCAATTTCGCTGGCGCCCGCTACACGTTCAGAGTGAACGGGCGTTTATGGGGGGCACTGTGCGTATTCCGGCTTCGATTTTTCTAACGCTTGCGCTTGCTGCTGGACCTGGCTTCGCCCAGGCTGACAAAGTGCAGCGCGGCCCCGTGCCAGACTGGGCCGTGCCATCCGAATTGATGCCGGTGCCTGAGAATGCAAGCGGACTGATGTTCGTGCGCCGTCAGGATTTTCTGGTCCATCTCGATGGCAAGGGACAAGCGCACTATACCGGATATCGGATCAAGATCCTGCATCCCAATGCTCTGGAACTCGGCAATTTATCCCTCGCCTGGAACCCGGCATCGGGTCCACCCATGGTCCATGCGATCAAGGTGCATCGCGATGGCGAGGCAATTGACATCCTCAAAAAAGCTTCGTTTGAAATACTCCGCCGCGAGGACCAGCTGGAGGCAGCAAAACTCGACGGCATATTGACCGCAGTGCTGCGCATATCGGATCTGCGGGTTGGCGATGAGTTGGAAGTCAGCATGACGATCCGCTCAGACGACGCCACGCTTGCCCAGAACGACGCTGGCTTGCTCGTGCTGGGGCCAGCTCCGTCTCCGGGTCGGTTCCGCTTGGGGCTCAGTTGGATCGACGGGCAAAAGCCTGCTCTGAAGATGACTCCGGATCTGGCTGCTATTGCGCAGAAGAGCGAGCGCGGGGTGGATGTGCGATTTGACAATCCGCCTCTGCTGGTTCCGCCAAAAGATGCCCCTGCCCGATATCAGTGGCAGCGCGCTCTGGAATATAGCGACTTTTCAGACTGGGCGGCGATTTCCCGGCATTTTGCGCCACTCTTTGCCAAAGCCGCCACGCTTGGCCCCAATTCCGCCCTGAAAAAGGAAGCGGCGCGCATCGCGGCAGCCCACGCCTTGCCCATCGACCGGGCGCGGGCCGCCTTGAAGCTGGTGCAACAAGATGTGCGCTACATTTATGTCGGCCTGAATGGCGCCAATCTGACGCCCGCGACGGCGGACGAAACATGGCAGCGTCGCTATGGGGACTGCAAAGGCAAGACGGCGCTGTTATTGGCGCTGCTCGCTGAAATGGATATCGAGGCGCAGGCTGTGCTCGCGAACAATGGCGGCGGCGATGATGGCCTGAATGAGCGCCTGCCAAGCCCACGCATGTTCGATCATGTCTTGGTGCGCGCCAAAATCGATGGTGCGAATTACTGGATGGATGGCACAATGCCCCCCGTTGTTGCGCCCAGCGCTACGCCTACACTCCCGTATCGCTGGGTGTTGCCGCTCACACAGGCGGGCAATGAAATTGAGCATTTAGCATGGCACCCCAGTGGCAAGCCGGATGAAGTGAGCCTGCATGAGATTGACGCCCGCGCCGGATTCGATCAGCCAGCGCGGATCACCAGCACAACCGTGGTGCGCGGGCTCAAGGGCCTGCAGCAGCAAGTCCAGTTTTCCAGTCTTGACCCCAATCAACTGCGCAGCGCCATGCAGCAGCATCTGGTCGGCAGCACATGGCAGACGGTCGATGATGTCAAATGGCGTTATGATGAGAAAGCGCAGGCAAGCGTCCTGACAATCACTGGATCGGGCGTAATCGATTGGGATGATGATGGCGACGGTGACCGGTCACTCGCTTTGCCCGGCGGCGGGTTCAGCCCGCCCGATCGGCGGATGCGGGCAGCCGATCAAAAGCAGGATGCGCCTTATTATAACGCACCGACCTTCGACTGCCATGTAACGACGGTGCGTATTCCTACAAGCACGCGCCCAAGCCAATGGTCATCAAAGCTCGGTTTCGATACCCGCATGTTCGGGCGCACCTATTACCGAACGCTGGACCTTCGCGATGGCTCGATCCGCATGATCAGAGGCTCTCGCACCGAACTGCAAGAGATTGATGCCGCAAGCGCGGAGCGGGACAATGCCCGCATCGCCAAATTCGACAACAGCATGGCCTGGATTTTCTACAATCATGGTGGGACGGATGACCCCATCTCGAACAAGACGAGCGTGCCCGCGACCTATGAGATCGACTGGACAGCCGATGATGTGCCTTGTCTGGCGACTAAAACGAACTGACCCGCCCCCTCAAGGCACCAGCACAGTATCCACAGCCTCGGGCAGCATATCGGGATAATCCAGATTATAGTGCAGCCCGCGGCTTTCCTTGCGCTTCAAGGCGCTGC
>CAMLFF010000226.1 GCA_946479185.1 uncultured Sphingobium sp. | reverse complement strand
TCGATATGCTCGGTCGCACGGATCACGATGCGGGTTGCGTCAACCTGATCGACAATGCCCGAGCGCTTGGCCGCAATGGCCGCGCCGGAGTCACGCGCAACCGTCTCTTCCATGCCGGTGCCCACGAACGGAGCCTCGGCCTGAACGAGCGGCACAGCCTGACGCTGCATGTTCGATCCCATGAGCGCGCGGTTAGCGTCATCGTTTTCCAGGAATGGAATGAGCGATGCGGCAACCGAAACGAGCTGCTTGGGGCTGACGTCCATGAGCGTGATCTGGTCACGCGGCGCCATCAGGAACTCGCCTGCTTCACGCGAGGAGATCAGGTCTTCGGCAAAGGTGCCGTCAGCCGTCACTTCAGCGTTTGCCTGCGCGATCGTGTGCTTGGCTTCTTCCATAGCGGAGAGGTAAACCACCTCGTCCGTCACCTTATGGTCGATCACCTTGCGATATGGCGTCTCGATGAAGCCATATTTGTTCACGCGGCTAAAGCTTGCGAGGGAGTTGATCAGACCGATGTTCGGGCCTTCCGGCGTCTCAATCGGGCAGATGCGGCCATAATGGGTCGGGTGAACGTCGCGGACTTCAAAGCCTGCACGCTCACGCGTCAAACCACCGGGTCCGAGCGCCGAAACACGACGCTTATGCGTGATTTCGGAGAGCGGGTTGGTCTGATCCATGAACTGCGAGAGCTGCGAGGAACCGAAGAACTCGCGAACGGCAGCCACGGCGGGTTTGGCGTTGATGAGGTCGTTCGGCATCACGGTCGATACGTCGACCGAGCTCATGCGCTCCTTCACGGCGCGCTCCATGCGGAGCAGGCCGACGCGATACTGGTTCTCCAGCAGCTCGCCAACCGAACGCACACGACGGTTACCGAGGTTATCGATATCGTCGATCTCGCCCTTGCCGTCCTTCAGCGCGACCAGCTCCTTGACGACGGCGAGAATATCCTCGCGACGCAGGGTCGTGATCGTGTCCTCGGCATCGAGGCCGAGGCGCATGTTGAGCTTCACGCGGCCAACAGCCGAGAGGTCATAGCGCTCAGGATCAAAGAAGAGCCCGCCAAACAGCGACTCTGCGGTTTCGCGCGTTGGCGGTTCGCCGGGGCGCATCACGCGATAGATATCGCTCAGCGCATGGTCGCGGTCTTCCGACTTGTCGACCTTGAGCGTGTTGCGGATCCAAGGACCCGTGTTCACATGATCGATGTCGAGCAGCTCAAGCCGGTCGATGCCAGCCTTGTCGAGCTTCTCGAGATTCTCAGCCGAGACTTCGTCACCGGCTTCAATGTAGATTTCACCGGTCGCGTCATTGACCAGGTCATAGGCACTGTAACGGCCAAAGACTTCTTCGGTCGGGATGACGAGCGATTCCAGGCCATCCTTGGCAGCCTTGAGCGCAGCGCGCGGGCTGATCTTCTGGCCGGCAGGGAACACGACTTCGCCAGTCTTCGAATCGATGATGTCGAAGGTTGGCTTGAGGCCGCGCCAGGCTTCGGTCACATAAGGAATGTGCCAGCCATTATCGCCGCGCACATAAGCGACCTTGTTGTAGAACTCGCTGAGGATTTCCTCGGCATTCAGACCAAGCGCGTAAAGCAGCGCCGTGACCGGCAGCTTGCGCTTGCGGTCGATACGAACGTTCACAATGTCCTTGGCATCGAACTCGAAGTCCAGCCATGAACCGCGATACGGGATCACGCGCGCAGCAAACAGATATTTGCCGGATGAGTGCGTCTTGCCGCGGTCATGATCGAAGAGCACACCAGGCGAACGGTGCATCTGCGAAACGATCACGCGCTCGGTGCCGTTCACGACGAACGTACCGTTGCCGGTCATGAGCGGCATGTCGCCCATGTACACGTCCTGCTCCTTGATATCGAGCACGGAGCGGGTTTCGGTGTCCTGATCCACCTCGAACACGATGAGGCGAAGCGTTACGCGCATAGGCGCTGCATAGGTGATGCCACGCTGGCGGCACTCTTCAGTGTCGTACTTGGGGTCTTCCAGCTCGTAATGCACGAAGTCCAGCTCAGCGGTGCCGGCGAAATCGCGGATCGGGAACACGCTGCGCAGCGTCTTCTCGAGGCCCGATACATAGCCGATCGCGGGGTTGGAACGCAGAAACTGCTCATAGCTTTCGCGCTGAACTTCGATGAGGTTCGGCATTTCCACGACTTCGTGAATGTTGCCGAAGACCTTGCGAATGCGCTTCTGGGCGCTTTCACCGGCTACGATCGGGGGGAGAGCTTTGCTAGCCATGCGTGTCCTGCCTGAAATAAATCTCAAAAAACTTTCGCATTGCAGCGAAAATTCAGCCTTCAGCAGCTCAGGGCTGCCTTTTGCGACACCTCACGGCACGCAAAAAAGTGCGGGTCGGGACTGTCCGATCCGCACTACAGCGTCTGATGGCCTGGTCTTTACCCCATGCTTGATGCAGGCCGTGCGCAAGTCGGCATGCTTTCCCGGGTGAAGGCAGGAGGATCAATCGGACAAGCCGACGCGATCCTTATGAGTTGCGATATAATCCCAAGTCGGGACATTGCAAGGGCCTTCCAGCGCTTTTGCCGCAGGAAGGCCCGCAATGTCAGCAGGTTTAGCTCAGCTTGCGATACAGCACGCCGCACATCACGCGCGATCCGCTATTGCCGGTCGGGTCGGTTTTCATGTCGTCGGCATCCGCGTGGATGACGAAGGCTGCGCCGTCTGCATCGAACAAGGTGCTCAGCGTCGCAGGCACGGTGAAGCTCATCGATGCCGCGCCGCTCGCATCGGCGATCAGCATCGGCAAGTCGCCCTCATGCGATCCGGCAGGGTTTTCCAGCCCATGCTGCTTGCCGCCCGGGTTAAGATGACCGCCCGCCGAAGTGAAGTCGGGCAGGGTGCATTGGCCAATGGCGTGGATGTGCATGCCATGCTGGCCGGGCGTAAGGCTGCCGGTGACGGTCACGCTGCCTTGCAACATATCCCCAGTGGGCTTGAGCGTCACGATGCCGGTGCGCTGGCCTGCATTGTTATAGAGGATACCCTCCGCAAATGGGACGGGCGGCGGCGGTGCGCCAGCCGGAGCCTTGGCGCCGCATCCCTGCAGGGCAAATGCGAGCGAAATGCTGGCGATCGTCAGCATGGGAGTAGGGATGCGCGCCATATAGACCTCTTACATAATGATATCTGTAATCCAGAACGCACGGCTTACTAAACTGTGCCAGCAGATCAAAGCCCAACTGTGCTGCGCGCGCACGTAGCGAGCCTATAGGTGCGCAATCAGCCTCTCGGCGGCTTGTGCGGCGCGATGAGAGGCTGCCAGCAGGTTGGCGTGAAAATCCCCGGCGCTCTCATGATTTGCATCATCGGTGGTGGCTTTGATCCCGGCCCAAGGCAAGCCGATCTGCGCCGCATATTGCGCAACCGCCGCCGTCTCCATGTCGACCACATCAGCATCCAGCGCGGCAACGAGGTGCCGGGCATAAGCGCCATCCTCGATAAAAGCGTCCCCGCTCGTGATGCAGGCCGCGGGCAAGCCACTGCCGGGATCGTCCATTGCGACAAAGGCTTTAACGTTGGCTGGGCCCATCGGCCAGGCGCCGGGCGGATAATGCACGAAGCTCTCCGCTTTTCGCGCGCCATAGTCATGCTGGATCGCGCGGGCGAGGTAGAAGCAATCGCCCGCAATCGCGCTCAGCTTGCCCGCCGTGCCCAGCGTCATGAGCAGGTCGGCGCCATGCAGCGCATGAAGGCGCGCGGCTGCCGTTGCGATATTCACCTTGCCGATGCGTGTCGTCGCGAGGCGGATATCGTGGGCGCCTGTCTGGATGTGCCGCACGCTCAGCCAGGCATCCTGCACGATGCTGCCCAACCCGGGCATGAAGGCATCGGCCTCCTCAGGCAGGGCGGCGAGAATGATGATCCGCATGATGCTTAATGCTCGCCAAATGCCATCAGGGAAACCGGCTCGATGCCCGCCGCTCGCAGGCGCGCGCTCCCGCCCAGATGAGGCAGATCGACAATGAACAATGCCGTCTCCACAATTGCGCCCTGATTGCGCAACAGGGATGCCGCAGCGAGCGCCGTGCCGCCGGTCGCCAGCAGGTCGTCGGCCAGCACGACCCGCTTGCCGGGCGATATCGCGCCCAGATGCATCTCGATCCGGTCCGTGCCATATTCCAATGCATAGTCGATGCCCACCGTGTCGCCGGGCAGCTTTCCACGCTTGCGCAGCATCAGCTTGCCCTTGCGCAAAGCATAGGAGAGGCCGCCCGCTACAATGAAGCCCCGTGCTTCAATGCCCGCGATGTAATCGACCTGCGCTGGGTCGAGCCGCGCGGCAAGGCGGTCGATCGTTTCGCAAAATGCCTCCCCATCGATGAGCAGGGTCGAGACATCGCGAAACTGGATGCCCGGCAGGGGGTAATCCGGCACTGTGCGCACGAGCGCCTTGAGATCGTCATTGGCGGTCATGCGCTGTTGCGAGCCGGGCATTATCATTTCCTGTCAGGATTGAGGCGTCATCACCCCGAATATCGCGCCGCGATGCCCGGAAATTATGACAAATCTTTACATCGTCGTGCCGATATGCCTAACGCATGTCCCATATTGGGGCTGGGAATATGAGGTTATCGGGATCCGTTCGACGGCTCGCGCCGTCGCTATGCATTCTCGCCACGGTTTCCTTTCCGGGGCAAGCCCAAATTGCGCCTGACGATCAAGACGCCAATATCTCAAGCCGCAGCCGATCGGTTGCAATCGCTCAGTCGGATGGCGAAGATGGCACGAGCGCCGAAATTCGCGCGCCGATGCTCGCACCGGACGAGGCGGGAGCAGGAGAGCTGGAGATCATCGAGCCGCGCATGGCGGATCGTCGCTGGCGACGACGCCCAGCACCCGCCGCAACATCTGATGCTGCCGGTGCCGAAATTCAAAACGAGCAAGGTCTTGCCACCAACGCCGTGGTTGCCCTGTCGGCTGTACCCACCGTCGCTGCGCCTGCGGAAGCGCCCAAGCGCCAGCGTAGCGATGATGATCTGGCGGAGAGATGGCCGCTCTACGGGCTTGTGGGATCACTGGTGCTGGCGGCCATTTTCCTGTTCTGGCGCCTCGGTGAGCGTGCCCGCGTGAGCGATTATGAGTTGATCGGCTACACGGCGTCATCGCCGGATGACGGGGTTGTCGTCACCCCAATCGCCGTCGATCAGCCCAAGCCTTCGACCTATGAGAGCCTGCAGGACGCATTGCAGGCGATGAAGGCGGCGCGCGGGGATCAGAGCTGAAGCGTCCGCCGTGACGAACGCTGCCTAATCATCCACCTACAACCAAAGAAAAAGGGCGCATCCTTTCGGACACGCCCCAAATTCTTTGACTGGAGGGTTTGACGCCTCCGGTCGCCAAGCAGATTACTTGAGTTCGACGGTCGCGCCGGCTTCTTCAAGCTTCTTCTTGATCTCTTCGGCTTCAGCCTTGT
>CAMLFF010000225.1 GCA_946479185.1 uncultured Sphingobium sp. | reverse complement strand
ACCGAGCGGGATCATCGTGCGGTCGAGGGCCAGATCCTTGTCCGACAGGCGGCGCAGATAGCGCAGCATCTCAGTTTCCGAATGGTATCGATGAAAGACCGGATGCTGGAGTAACGTGCCGGTGCGGCGGAGATGCTGCGGCAGAGCAGCCTCTCCAGCGTCAATTGGCGAGGACGCGGGGCTCTCATCGCCTGCTGCGAAGACATCGATCACGGCCTGAACGGTTTGCATCGTCGACGTCTCGTCGAGCGAAATGCCAATCGTGCCGCTGTCGATATGGCGGAAATTGATGCCCGCCGCGACCGCGCGCTCATGAATGGCCTGGGTGAGAGTCCCTGTCCTAACCGACAGCGTATCGAAGCACGTCGCATTGAGGATTTCGAAGCCAGCTTTGCGAAGGCGATCACGCAGCGCCTGCGTCAGGTCATTTACACGCTCCGCAATGTCTCGCAGGCCCAGCGGGCCATGATAGACAGCGTACATCGAGGCGATGATCGCGAGCAAAACCTGCGCGGTGCAGATGTTCGACGTGGCCTTTTCGCGACGAATATGCTGCTCGCGCGTCTGGAGCGCGAGGCGCAGGGCTGGCATACCCTTGCTATCCTGGGACAAGCCGACAAGCCGGCCCGGCATGAGGCGCTTGAGTGACTCGCGCACAGCCATATAGCCAGCATGTGGCCCGCCGCATCCCATCGGGACGCCGAAGCGCTGCATCGAACCGATCACGATATCGGCTCCCATTTCGCCGGGCGAGGTCAGGAGGACCAAGGCGAGCGGATCTGCGGCAACAGCGGCCATTGCGCCTGCGTCATGCAGCGCTTGAATCGTCGCGCGGAAATCACGAACCTCTCCTGAGGCTCCGGGATATTGCAGAAGTGCGCCGAAAACTTCTCCCGGGACGAGATCTGACAGGGGATCACCAACGATGATGGTCCAGCCCAGACATTCAGCGCGGGTCCGCACAACCGCGAGCGTCTGCGGAAAGCAATCGGCGTCGACAAAGAAGCTCGTTGCCTTGGACTTGGCCGAACGGTTGGCGAGCGCCATCGCTTCAGCAGCGGCCGTCGCTTCATCGAGCAGCGAGGCGTTGGCAACATCCAGGCCGCTCAGCTCGCAGACCAGGGTCTGGAAATTGAGGAGAGCTTCGAGCCGCCCTTGACTGATCTCCGGCTGGTAGGGCGTGTAGGCCGTGTACCAGGCCGGGTTTTCAAGGACGTTGCGAAGGATCACCCCCGGCAGGATCGTCCCATAATAGCCCTGTCCTATCAGTGAGGTGGGCCGCTTATTGCGCCCGGCGATCTCGCGCAGCCTTGCGACGACTGAGACTTCATCGAGCCCATCGCCAAAACCCAGATCCGTGCGATCAAGGATCGCACTGGGCACGGTTTCCTCAATCAGCGCGTCGAGGCTCGGCACGCCGAGAAGGCTAAGCATAGACTGCACGGCCCTGTCATCGGGACCGATATGACGGCGCGCGAAATCGGTCGGCGCGGAGCCGGGTTTCCTATACGTTTGCATGGCGAAATCCTCAGCCTTACGCGATGAACTGGGTGTAGGCAGCCCGATCCATCAGACCTTCCAGTGCTGCGGGATCGGCCAGCTTGATTTTCAGCAACCAGCCCTCGCCCTCCGGGTCAGTGTTAACGAGCGACGGGTCATTGATGACAACCGGATTGGCATCGATGATCGTGCCGGCAAGCGGCACATAGATTTCGGACGCAGCCTTGACGGACTCGATGACCGCAGCGACGCCGCCGGCCTCAAGCTCAGTATCGTTCGCGGTGGGATCGACCAGAACGATGTCACCCAGAGCGTCAGCCGCGTGCTGGGTGATCCCGAGCGTTGCAATGTCACCGTCGCAGCTCAGCCACTCATGTTCTTCAGTATAGTAGATCATGTCACAGGATCCTTCGCTTAACGTTTGTAGGTTTTCTGGATGAAAGGCATGGCGGCGACGGCCACAGGCAGCCTGCGGCCGCGCACTTCGGCATGGACGATCGTGCCAATTTCGGCATGTTGGACATTGAGATATCCCATCGCGACGGGGCCTTCGACGCTGGGGCCAAAACCGCCAGATGTGACTGTCCCGATAGGTTCCGCGTCATCGGGCGAGGCATAGAGGATCGCACCAGCGCGAACGGGGACCTTACCCTCGGGCAGCAGCCCCACCCGGCGGCGGGCAGCACCGGTTTCAAGCTGTTGCCCGATCAGATCCGCCCCGGGGTAACCGGCTGCACGCGCGCCTCCAGGGCGCCGCGACTTCTGGATCGACCACAAGAGCGCCGCCTCGATCGGGGTCGTCGTCATGTCCAGGTCCGCGCCATACAAGCAAAGACCGGCTTCCAGCCGCAGACTGTCGCGCGCACCCAAACCGATCCAGGCGACATCCTTGTGCTCCAGGAGAGCCTCGGCGACCGCAACCGCGTCGCTCGACGCCATCCCAATCTCATAGCCATCTTCGCCGGTGTAGCCCGAGCGCGACACTGTGCAGCGCCTGCCTGCCACCATCATGTCGCGGCAGTCCATGAACGCCATGCTGACAGCCTCCGGCGCATGAACCGCCATGACAGCGACTGCGGATGGGCCCTGCAGGGCCAGCAGGGCGCGGTCCGATTTGACCTCGATCGTGCAGCTATCCGAAAGATTGGCACGTAAATGCTCGATGTCGGTGGCTTTGCAGGCCGCGTTCACGACGAGAAAAAGCCGGTCACCGAGATTGGCGATCATCAGATCATCCAGAATGCCGCCCGCATCGTTGGTGAACAAAGCGTAGCGTTGCCGATTGAGGCCGAGCGACTGAACATCGGCAGGGACAAGCCGCTCGAGTGCCACAGCAGCATGTGCCAGTTCGCCGCTCTTCGCGCGGATCTCCACTTGCCCCATATGCGAAACATCGAAGAGACCTGCGGCCTTGCGTGTGTGGAGATGCTCGGCGAGGACGCCGGTCTGATATTGGATCGGGAGCTCGTAACCCGCGAAGGTGACCATCTTGCCGCCCTGCGCGCGGTGCAGATCATAAAGGGGCGTGCGCAGCGCGACCGCGTCCGATGTGTTGCCCATGATCAAACCCCCGCCGCAATACACACGGTCTGGCGCAACGGCCCGGGCTGGACCACGTCGCGGATCGCCGGATCATCGGCGAGATGGTGAGAATATAAAGTGGTCAACATGGAGTCCTCCCTCAGCATTCGACAACATTGACGGCCAGGCCGCCAAGGCTGGTTTCCTTATATTTGGAGCGCATATCCTCGCCGGTCTGGCGCATCGTCTCGATCACCGCATCGAGCGAGACGATGTGTTGGCCATCGCCCTGAAGGGCGAGGCGCGCGGCGGTGATTGCCTTGATCGCGCCCATTGTATTGCGCTCGATGCAGGGGATCTGGACCAGCCCGCCGATCGGATCGCATGTCAGCCCGAGATTATGCTCCATGCCAATTTCGGCGGCGTTTTCGATCTGGCCGTTCGAGCCACCAAGAGCAGCGACCAGCCCGCCGGCAGCCATCGAGCAAGCGACACCAACCTCGCCCTGGCATCCCATTTCGGCAGCGGAGATTGACGCCCGCATCTTGTACAAAAAGCCTATGGCCGCGGCCGTGATGAGCAGCCTCCGGCTGCCCGCAAGCGTCGGCTGGGGCGCGAACGTCTCATAATATTTGAGGACGGCGGGAATGACGCCCGCTGCGCCATTGGTGGGCGCCGTAACGACGCGGCTGCCCGCCGCATTCTCTTCATTGACGCACAATGCCCACAGACTGACCCACTCGAAGATCAGCGAAGGATCGGTCGACAGGGCGCGGGCTAGCAGCGACTGATGCAAGGATTTGGCGCGGCGCGGCACTTTCAGGCCGCCGGGAAGAATCCCCTCTTGCCGGCACCCGCGCTCAATCGATGCAAACATCGCTGCCCGAACATTGTCGAGAAAGGCGGCGGTCTCGTCCGCCGAGCGCCAGGACTCCTCGTTCGCAGAGACGATATCCGCGATCGAAAGTCCGGTGGCGTCCCCGATTTCAAGGAGTTCCAATGCCGAACTGAAGGGGTATTTGACCGAGACGTTGGCCCGCGTGGCCGGCACGGAATCGGCGGTGCGAATAGCGCCGCCACCGATTGAGAAATAGACGCGATCAAACCGCGTACCATCTTGATAATAAGCGGAAAAGCGCATCGCATTGGAGTGACCCGGCAGGAATTTTCCACGCAGGAAAAGCAGATCGTTCGCTTCGACGAAGGCGATGGGATGCGAAGCTGCAAGCATGATCGAACGCGTCTCGCGGATCTCGCCAACGAGCGCCGCAATCCGATCGGGATCGATCTTATCGGGCAGCCAGCCGGACAGACCAAGCAACACGGCGGTGTCCGTCGCATGCCCCAGGCCCGTGAAGGCGAGAGAACCGTAAAGCTCGCAGCAAACCCGCGCTGGCACGCCCCGTTCGGCCGCCATATCCGCGAAATCCGCAGCCGCACGCATTGGCCCAACCGTGTGCGAGCTGGAAGGCCCGATACCGATCGTGAATAAATCAGTGACGCTGAGCGCCGATTCGACCGGCGAGTTTAATGCAATAGACATGGGCACCCTTCTCTCCGGCCAAAAAGCCGGATGATGTGCCCCTTCTGTCGATTTGCCTGAGATCGTTATCCCGTCGGCGGACGTGCGAAACGTCACTTTCCAGAAGTATGTGTTGAGCGGTCCTTTTGCCTGAGAGTTTCCGGGGCGGTTGCTCCTTCGGCGCTGGAGAAGATCCAATCTCTCCCGTATCAACACCCGCTTGATGGTCGTTTCGGATTTCTTTGTCAACGCAGAGCTGACGGACATGAGGGAACAGGACCAGCGCGCCAATGATAGCGGTCGATCAAGATCGGTCGCGGGAGTGGCTCATGCGTCGACTCGTGGAGTAACGCGCAACCTGCCTGATTGGCTCAAAGGCGCTGCAACGAAATCTTCCCCAATATCGCTGAATTGACAAATTTGGTGCGGGATGAAATCAGCGACATTCTTTTAGCGAGCGGGATCAAGCTCTTGAGGCAGATCCACGCTAGGCAGATCAGATTTAGGAATCACAGGCACATGAGACATCTCCAGGCCGCTGCATATCTTGCTGGCTCCACTCTTCTGGCACTGGCCACACCTGCTATCGCGAATGAAGGCATGTGGATGCCAGGGCAGGCAGCGCAGATCGGCGCAGCGATGCGCAAGGACGGGCTGGCGCTCGATCCGGCACAACTTGGCCGTCTTGATGTCGCGCCGCTCAATGCCATCGTCTCGCTTGGCGGATGCTCCGCCTCCTTCCTCAGCCCGGAGGGGCTGGTCGCGACGAACCATCACTGCGTGCTCGGCTCGATCCAGTATAATTCGAAAGAGGGGTCGTGAAGTCGATCCCTGGCGTCGGCGGAGATCTCGACTGGAGCTCGACAGGCGAGTTCGTGACGACGGGTAACTTCGCGAGGGAGGACCCACGCGACTCCGGGGTCATCGACATCCGG
>CAMLFF010000224.1 GCA_946479185.1 uncultured Sphingobium sp. | reverse complement strand
CGATGGGGCTGGATAGCGAATGCGACCTCGCTTTGTGCGCGGATTGCACGGATGATCCGACCGTGCCTGAGACCATCGCCATGCTACGATCGGACCTGTTGGCCGAACATCTTGGGCAAGAGCGCGAATTGATCGAGAAGCGGCTGGAAGAAACGGGATCGCTGATCGAAACGATCGAGAGCCTGCGCGGGTCGGGCCGGACGTTGGTGCCTTATGAAGCGCCTGACTTCACCGAGATTGAGATGAAAGCGGCCAAGGCTCAGATGCTCGATCCGGAAAGTGCTGGCGACGATTATGAGCCAGCGGCGCGCCCGGGCATCTTCTCGCGCCTGCGTCAGCGCAATCCCTTCCGGGGCTGAACCGAGCGAGAGGGCTTGCGAGACGTGGCAATTTGCTTGAGGGGTTGAGCCCTACAACCAAGGACGTGCCTGCCGATGATCCTGCGAACTGCCCCTGGATTGCGCGAAGTGCTCTTCGCCTATCATGGCACGATCTTGGCGCAGATCGTCCCAAGGCTCTCGGGCATCGGCATCGTCGCGATCGGCGCGATTATCGCAGCGGATCACTGGCCGGGCATGTTCACGCAGATGAGCATGATCCCCTTCGCGCTCATCGGCATCTCACTCTCCATCTTCATGAGCTTCCGCAACAGCGCCTGTTATGAACGCTGGTGGGAAGGGCGCAAATTATGGGGCGCGCTGATCATCGCGTGCCGGTCCTTCGCGCGGCTGGCCTCTACGCTGGATGAGGCGGACCGGCGCTATCTGCTCCACGGGCTGTGCGCCTTCACGGCGGGCTTGTGCGCGCGGCTGCGGCGGCAGGATGAGCGAGAGGCGCTTGCCCGCTGGCAGAGCGAGGGCAATTGGAGCAAGCTGCCCAATCCGGTCGACGCGGTGGTTTATGCCTTGGGCGAGCATTGCCTGCGCCTGATGGAGAGCGGGCGGATCGGCCCCATCCACCACTCGCTGCTGGAAGGGCAATTGCGGGCGCTGAGCGAGGTGCAGGCCGGGTGTGAGCGGATCGCCTCCACGCCCCTGCCCTTCACCTACTCGCTGGTGCTACATCGCACGACCTATGTGTTCTGCCTTGTGCTGCCCTTCGCGCTGGCCTCATCGCTCGGCTGGTGGACGCTGCTGCCGGTAATGTTGACGAGCTATACTTTCTTCGGGCTGGATGCGCTGGGCGATCAGCTTGAGGACCCGTTTGGCCTCGAACCGAACGACCTGCCACTGGATGCAATGACCCGGCTGATTGAGCGGGAGATGCTGGCACTGCTCGGAACGCAAGACTTGCCTCCGCCGATTGCGCCAAACCGGCATATTCTCACCTGAGCGGCCAAGCTGCCATCGCTTGACGTGATGCGATTCGTTTCCTATACGTTCCGCATTCGTTCCAATCGAAGGGAGCCACCCGTGCTGACCGCGAAGCAACAGCAACTGCTCGGCTATATCAAGCAGCATCTCGATCAGGGTGGCGTCTCGCCAAGCTTTGAAGAGATGAAGGAAGCGCTCGACCTCAAATCGAAGTCGGGCATCCATCGGCTGATCAGCGCGCTGGAAGAACGGGGCTTCATCCGCCGCTTACCGAACCGCGCGCGGGCGCTGGAAATCTTGAAGATGCCCGACGGCATTCCGCTCAAATCCGTGCCAGCGAGCAATAATGTCGTGCCGTTGCGCAAGCCGGTGGCCGCGCCATCGCTCACACGCGCCTTTGCCAATGATGTGATCGAGATTCCGCTGCATGGCCGGATCGCGGCTGGCTTGCCGATCGAAGCGATGGAGAGCAGCACGATGCTGCCGGTACCAGCCGCCCTGCTTGGCGCAGGCGACCATTATGCGCTGGAAGTCTCCGGCGATTCCATGATCGAGGCTGGGATTTTCGATGGCGACTTCGCGTTGATCCAGCGCACCGAAACTGCGCGCGATGGGCAGATTGTGGTCGCGCTGATCGACGAGAATGAAGCGACGCTGAAATATTATCACCCCGAGGGCCGCAAGGTCAGGCTGGACCCCGCCAATCGCGATCATGACCCGCAGGTTTATGATGCCCGGCAGGTGCGCATTCAGGGCCGGCTTGCGGGGCTGTTGCGGCGGTATAACTGACGATTGCTTTGGGTTGATCTACTTCTCCGGAGTGATCCTGCGCGCGAGTGGTTGGATCACCCAGGGATGCCGGTCGCGGGGATCGCGGCCTGATACGATGCGTCTCTCGCCGAGCAGGATCAGTGCTCCACCCATTGCGGCGAGCCTAGGTCGGTCGAGCTTGGCCCAGTGCGGTTGGCAGCCATCGGGCAATCGGCGATCGGCGATGACGATATCCGCGCGGGCGCAGGCTGCGATGAACTCAGGATAGGGCACGAGCAGATTGGAGCGGGTTGCCAGTAATTTCACGGGGGGCTTGCCTTCCCCGCTTTTCAGCGCTGCTTCACACAGGTCTTGCGAGCAAGTGACATTGCCTGCGTCAGCCAGCGTGGCGAATTCGCCCTCATAGGCAGCGGCTTCTGCGAAGGTGGTGCGGACATAGTCGCCTGCGCGATCGCGCAGGAGCGAGAGCGCGCCGTTATCCGTTCGCCAGGCGACGTGTCGACCGTCCGAGGTCACCAATATATCGGGTGCGGGCGCGGACAGTGTGAGCGCAAAGCCTATGATCGCGAATGGGATGCCGAGCCAACGCAAGCGGGTGCGCCAGAGCATCAGCCACAGCAGGCCGAGCATCGCCAAGGGAAAAGCTGCGCCATTGGCGATGGGCATGGAGACGGTCGCATAGGGCTGGGCCGACACATAATGCGCGAGCCACAGCAGCAGCTTGAGCGCGACGCCCACGACCCACCATGCGGGTGCGCCCAGGCCGACGATATCGAGCGCCAGCGCCACCACTTCAAAGGGCATGACAACGAAGCTGGTGAGCGGGATAGCGACCATGTTCGCCAACGCACCCAGCAGCCCGGATCGGTGAAAATGGGCGAAGGCGATGGGCGTGAGCACCAGTTCGACGGCCAGGCCCGTGATCAGCAGCGCACCGACGCTGCGCATCAATCGGCGCGCCCTGCCCTCCTCCCGCCGTGCGAAAAAGGTGCGGGATGGCGGATATTCATAGAGTGCGACGATGGCCGTGACGGCGGCGAAACTCATCTGGAAACTTGGGCCTATGACTGCTTCCGGCCAGAACAGCATGACGAACAAGGCGCCGGTTGCAATGAGGCGCAGGCTGATGGCCTCTCGCCCGAGCGCCAGGCCGATGATCACGAGCACGGCGGCGATACAGGAGCGTATCGTCGGCACCTCTGCCCCCGTGAACAGCGTATAGCCGATGCCCGCCGCGCCGCCCGCGCAGGCGGCGACAAGCAGCAATGGCCAGCGCAGCGCGAGATAGGGCGAGAGCGCAAGCAGGCGCATGACGATGAAAATAACGCCGCCGATGAGCGCGGAAACATGGAGCCCGCTGATCGAGAGCAGATGGGCCAGACCACTGCGGCGCATGGCATCGGCATCTGCCTCGCTGATCCAGCTTTGTGTGCCCGTGGCGAGCGCAATGGCGATTGTGCCGTCGGTGCCCGGCAGGCGCGAGGCGACATGGGCTGCAAGCCGTTGCCGCCCTTGCTGCTCGCCGCCCGCGCTCGACACGCGCTCGACCTTGCCCAGCGCGCGGCCCGAGGCGCCGATCCCGTCGAAATAGGCGCGCAGGGCGAAGTTGTAGGCGCCCGGCAAGGCTGCTGGCGCGGGTGGCATCAGGCGCGCGCGGACGGCAACGACATCATTGGGCGCCAACTGCGCGCTCAATTGCTCAGGCTTGGCGTTCACCCGTACGCGGCGTGGCAGATCCGGGCGAGCAATGGGGGTAAGATCGAGCCGAATGAGCCCACGCGCCACGAGCGGATCGACCGAGCGCACCCGTGCCTGCATCTCAACCATCGCGGGCCGGGCAAGCGGGGGCGCGCCGACCAGCATCGCCTTTCCCCATATCAGCAGGCACCCGGCAGCAAGCAAAATGGCGGCGATGGCCAGCGATTGCGCAAGCCGCCCGCCTCGCCCGAGCGCGCCGATCCCAAGCGCGATGCCCAGCCAGAAAATCGTCCAGGCAATCCAGTGCGCGGGCGTCGCCAAAGCGAACCAGGCGCAGATGCCCGCGCCGAGCAGGATCGGCGCCCAAAGGGGCAGCTGCGAACGCTCACTTTCCAGCAATTTTTCAATGGCATGATAGCCAATTTGCAGCCGCGCGCTGCTGCGCCGCAACAAGGGTATTTGTCGGGGCGAAAAAGCCGTGCTAGGGGCGGTCTCGTTCAAAGGCGGCTCACCCCGCCGCGCGAGGGAGCAGACGGAAAAGCGTGACAGACGCAGGGAAACAAACAGATATGGTCGTCACGCGCTTCGCCCCTTCACCCACCGGATATCTGCATATCGGCGGGGCGCGCACCGCGCTATTCAATTACCTCTTTGCGCGCCATCATGGCGGCAAATTTCTGCTGCGCATCGAGGATACGGATCGCGCCCGCTCCACCGAGCCTGCGATAGAGGCGATTTTCGATGGCCTCTCCTGGCTTGGTCTTGCCGGTGATGAAGAGCCGGTGTTCCAGTTTGCGCGGGCCGCGCGACATGCCGAAGTCGCCAATGCGCTGTTGGACGCGGGCCATGCCTATAAATGCTTTGCGACGCAGGAAGAGCTTGCCGCATTGCGCGAGCAACAGCGCGCCGCCAAGCAGCCGATGCGCTATGACGGGCGCTGGCGGGATCGTGATCCGGCGGAAGGCGGCGACAAGCCGTTCGTCATTCGACTGAAGGCACTGCGCGAGGGCGAGAGCGTCATTCAGGATGCGGTGCAAGGCCGCGTCGTGGTGCAGAATGCCGAGTTGGATGACATGATCCTGCTGCGCTCCGATGGCACGCCGACCTATATGCTCGCCGTGGTGGTGGATGATCATGATATGGGCGTGACCCATGTGATCCGCGGCGATGACCATCTCAACAATGCGTTTCGTCAGCTTGGCATCATCAAATCGATGGGCTGGCCTGAGCCGACCTACGCGCATATTCCGCTGATTCATGGATCGGATGGGGCCAAGCTCTCCAAGCGTCATGGCGCGATGGGCGTTGATGCCTATCGTGACGAGTTGGGCATGCTGCCCGAGGCAGTGAATAATTATCTGCTGCGGCTCGGCTGGGGCCATGGCGATGAAGAATTTATCAGCATGGCGCAGGCGACCGAATGGTTCGATCTGGCTGGCGTTGGTCGTTCGCCCTCGCGTTTCGATCGAAGACCCGATCGAATTCGTCCACGAGAACAAAAAGTGCCTCGTCAACCAGCGCGAAGTGCACTCCCACACGGATTCCTTCAAGGACGCGTTGCGCGCGGCGCTGCGCGAAGATCCGGACATCGTGCTCGTCGGCGAGATGCGCGACCTGGAGACGATCGCGATCGCCGTCGAGACCGCGGAGACGGGTCACCTGGTCTTCGGCACCCTGCACACGACCACGGCCCCTTCCACGATC
>CAMLFF010000223.1 GCA_946479185.1 uncultured Sphingobium sp. | reverse complement strand
CGACGAGATCCACCGGCTCGCGCCCGCGGTCGAGGAGATCCTCTACCCGGCGATGGAGGACCGCGCGCTCGATATCATGATCGGCGAGGGGCCCTCTGCGCGCTCGGTGCGGATTGATCTGCCCCGCTTCACGCTCGTCGGCGCCACGACACGGCAGGGCCTGCTGACGACGCCGCTGCGTGATCGCTTCGGCATTCCGGTGCGGCTCAACTTTTATAGCGTCGAGGAGCTGGAGCAGGTCATCACCCGCGCCGCACGGCTGCTCGGCCTGCCAATCTCGCCCGATGGCGCCACGGAAGTGGCGCGCCGGGCACGTGGCACACCGCGCATCGCCGGACGGCTGCTGCGCCGCGTGCGCGATTTCGCCCATGCCGCCGGGCATGACATTGTCGATGCGCCCGCCGCCGATTCTGCGCTCTCACGGCTGGAGGTCGATCAGCTCGGGCTGGACCTTATGGACCGCCGCTATCTGATGATGATCGCGGATATCTATAAAGGCGGCCCGGTTGGCGTCGAAACGCTGGCAGCGGGCCTCTCCGAGCCGCGCGACACCATCGAGGATGTGATCGAGCCCTATCTGCTCCAGCTTGGCCTCATCGCGCGCACAGCGCGGGGCCGTATCCTCAATGCGCCGGGCTGGAAGCATCTGGGCCTTAATCCTCCAGTTGGTGGGCAGGATGGATTGTTCGATTGAGTCGATGAGTAGCGCGACTTAGCGACAGACCGGGCATCGGACGCGCTTTGGCGCGCAAAAAGCCTTCCCGCTGCGAGTCGCCTCGGTTAGGACTATCGGCTCATGTCGTCGCAAAATGTCCTTTCGCCCGCTTCCGGTCGGTTCGATGGTGAGGAGCATCGCTTCCCGCTGCGGGTCTATTTTGAGGATACGGACCTCTCCGGCGTCGTCTACCACGCCAATTATCTGCGCTATATGGAGCGCGCCCGCTCGGACATGCTGCGTGTGCTCGGCATCGCGCAACGCGCCGCGCAGGAAAGCGGGGAGGGCGTCTATGCCGTCACCGATGTCTCCATCCGCTATCGCGCATCTGCCCGGCTGGATGATGACCTGACCGTGCGCAGCCGCATGACGCAACTCACTGCCGTGCGCTGCGTTATCGCGCAGGGCGTGTGGCGCGGCGACACTGAACTGACACAGGGCAGCGTCACTGTTGCCTTCCTGGATTCCGCCGGGCGTCCGCGCCGCCAGCCTGCCGACTGGATTGATCGTTTCAAACGGCTCTCGCCGATCTCATGACTGAAAGACCGCTCCGCCCATGACCTTCCCCTCTCTGCTTGCTGCCGCCGCCGCGCCCATCCCGACCGCCGGCAACGCCCTTACGCTGTCACCCATCGAGCTGTTCATGCAGGCCGATATCGTCGTGAAGCTGGTGATGATCGGGCTGCTGCTCGCCAGCATCTGGACCTGGTCAATCATCGTGAGCCTCTCCGCTCGCATCTCGCGCGCCAACAAGCAGTGCGTCGCGTTCGAGAAGGATTTTTGGCAAGCCAATGACATGGATGCCTTCGTGAAGGTGCGCGGGCAGGAGACGGCCCCCAGCGCCGACGTGCTGAGCGCAGGCATTGCAGAGTGGCGCCGCTCGACCGCCAAGAAGAGCCTTGCACCGGAAGGCACGCGGGACCGCCTTTCCACCGCAATGGGGTCAGCCGTCGCAGCCGCGATCGACAAGATTTCGGACCGGCTGAACATCCTCGCCACGGTCGGCTCGGTCGCGCCCTTTGTGGGTCTGTTCGGCACCGTGTGGGGCATCATGCGCAGCTTCACCGCGATTGCGGGCGAGCAGAACACCAGCCTCGCGGTCGTCGCCCCCGGCATTGCCGAGGCGCTGTTTGCGACTGCGATCGGCCTGTTTGCGGCCATTCCGGCGGTCATCGCCTATAACCGCCTCAGCCACGGCGTGAACCGGCTTGAGGCCCGCCTGCAGCGGTTCGCCGATGGCCTTTACACCACGTTCAGCCGCGAACTGGAAAGCTGAGCATGGGCATGAATGTCTCCTCCGGCCGCCGTGGCTCACGCCGCGCGCCGATGGCCGAGATCAACGTCACGCCTTTTGTGGACGTGATGCTGGTGCTGCTCATCATTTTCATGGTCACGGCGCCCCTGCTCGTCACCGGCGTGCCGATCCGCTTGCCGGAAACGCGGGCCAAGTCGCTCAATCAGGATCAAAAGCCGACGGTCATCTCCATCGATCAGCGCGGCGACGTGTTCATCGATGAGGAGCCGGTCGTGGATACGGATCTGCCGGCGCGGCTCACATCGCTGCGTGAACAGATCGAGCCAACCGATCAGCTCTTTCTGCGCGCCGACACCAATCTCGATTATGGCCGGGTGATGGCCGTGATGGGTGAGCTTAATCGCGCCGGGCTGGACCGGGTCGCGCTGGTCACGACAAGCCCCACCGGCCGCGCTGCCACCGGATCGGATTCGTCAACGGCGCGTTCATCCGGGGATGAATAGGCCGTAATGATGGACAAGCAAGAGCGCCTTGGATTGGGAGTCTCGACAGCGGGCCATGTGCTGCTGTTCGGCGCGCTCTCGCTCGGCCTGCTCAACACGACCAGCAAATTGCCGCCGCCGCCCACGACGATGGATGTGTCGCTGGCCGAGACGATCTCGCTGGAAAGCACCACGCCGGTGCGCGCGCCCGATGTGCCACAGGTGGCGCAAGCCCCCGAGCTTGGCGAGCCGGACCCGGACACATCGCCGCCCGCCGCTGCTGCAGCGCCCGCCGCCGCGCCGTCGCCCAAGCCGCCCGAGCCCGTGACGCCAACGCCAAGTCCCCGCGCGATCCAGCCTGCGCCCGCGCCGCCAGCCCCTGCCAAGCGCACACCGGCCAAGGCCGCCACGCGTCCCGCTCCTGCAGCGCCCTCCAAGGCAAAGCCGAGCGATAAGCCAGCCAAACCTGCCCGCGCATCACGCCTTGGCGATGACTTCCTCAAGGGCATCGATAGCGACACGACGCCGACCCGCAACACGCAGACCAAGCGCGGCGCCAATGCGCCAATGGGCGCCGTGGCCGCGCGTGCGCTGAACGCGGAGATCACCCGGCAGATCAAACCGAACTGGCGCCCGCCATCCGGCGCGGATGCCGAGAAGCTGGTGACGCTGCTCAGCGTGCGGCTCGATGAGAGCGGGCGCATCAGCGGCCCGGTCGAAGTGATCGGGCAGGAAGGCGTGACGCCAAGCAACCGCGCGCAGGCCGATTTGCATGCCGAGCGCGCTGTGCAGGCGGTAATGCGCTCATCGCCATTCAAAAATTTGCCACCGGAATATTATGAACAGTGGAAGTGGCTGCGGCCGCTCCGCATTTACGCGAGTTTGGGACAATGATGCACAGCTTCCGACGCACGACATTACGCGCCGCCAGCGCTGTTCTGGCGCTGATGATCGCCATGCCCGCCGCTGCTCAGCTAAGCGTGGACGTGACGAACACCATCGAGAGCAATCTCAAGGTCGCGATTCCCGCAATGCCCACCCAGCAGAATGTGGAGACGCCCGCTGGCTCCACCGAGTTGCTGGGCCAGAAGATTGCCGAAGTCATCGCAAACGATCTGCGCGGCTCCGGCCTGTTCAGCCCGATGGGGCCAAACGGCCTGCCCGTGCCGACCATGACGGAAGTCACCAGCCCGGTCTTCACGCGCTGGTCCGCCATGAATGCCGAGGCGCTGGTGCAGGGCTTTGTTCGCTCGGCGGGCGGTGACGCCCAGATCACGGTCGGCTGCTATCTCTATGATGTCGCGGCTGGCAGCGAGCTGACCCGGCAGGGCTTTGTCGTCGCGCCGCGCGACTGGCGCCGGGCCGCGCACCGCTGCGCCGATCTTGTCTATTCGCGCCTCACCGGCGAGAGTCCCTTCTTCGATAGCCGCATCGCTTATATCGCGGAGACCGGCCCCAAGGATAAGCGCGTCAAGCGCCTCGCCATCATGGATAGCGATGGCGCCAATCACCGCTTCATCACCAATGGCCAGAGCCTCGCGCTCACGCCGCGCTGGTCGCCCGATTACAAGTCCATCGCCTATGTGAGCTATGTCGGCCGCAACGTGCGCATCTACATCTATGATGTCGATCAGGGTCGTCAGCGCGTGGTGCTGGAGACGGGCGCCGCCATCTTCGCGCCGCGCTGGTCGCCCGATGGCCGCACCATCCTCTTCTCGATGGCGACGGGTGGCAATACGGATATCTACAAGATTGCCGCATCCGGTGGTCGCCCCACGCGCCTCACCAACACGCCGGGCATCAATGTCGGCGGCTCTTTCTCGCCGGATGGATCGCAGATCGTGTTCGAGAGTGATCGCTCGGGCGGGCAGCAGCTTTATGTGATGAATGCCGATGGATCGGGCCAACGCCGCATCAGCTTTGGCGGTGGGCGTTATGCGACGCCTGAGTGGAGCCCGCGTGGCGATCTCATTGCCTTCACCAAGATTGCGGGCAATTTCCGCGTCGGTGTCATGAATATCAGCGGCGGTGGCGAGCGACTGCTCACCAATGGCTGGCAGGATGAGGCGCCGAGCTGGTCGCCCAATGGCCGGGTGCTGCAATTCTTCCGCTCATCGGCGGGCCGCGCGGGCGGATCGCAGATCTGGCAAGTCGATCTCACGGGTGTGAACGAGCGCCGCATCGTGACGCCAGTTGACGGGTCCGATCCGGCGTGGGGACCACTGCTTAAGTGATGGGAACCAGTTTAATTAGCCACTAGTTGTTGACTCGGCTGTTAAACCCCTCGACCTTACGACGAACCGTTTCATTGACCCCCCGATGAACAGTAGGAGAATCATCATGCGTCCCACCTCTACTATATTGCTGGTAACTGGTGCCGCGCTCGCCCTGGCGGCTTGCTCCAAAAAGGCACCCGATGTGCTGCCGCCTGCACCTGCTGACACGACTCAGCCAACCCCGCCGCCGCCACCTGCGCAGACCGGCGTCACGCCCGGCAGCCAGGCTGATTTCGTTGCCAGCGTCACATCGGACCATATCCTGTTCGACACCGACCAGAGCGATGTGGATGCGGAAGATCAGGCAATTCTGCGTAGCCAGGCCGAGTGGCTGATGCGCTACCCCAGCAAGCGTGCCACGATCGAAGGCCATGCCGATGAGCGCGGCACCCGCGAATATAACCTCGCGCTTGGCGAGCGCCGCGCCAACTCCGCGAAAAACTATCTTGCGAGCCTCGGCATCGATGCGGGCCGCCTGAGCACCATCAGCTATGGCAAGGAGCGTCCTGTTGCGCTGGGTTCGGATGAAGCCAGCTGGGCTCAAAATCGTCGCGCCGTAACGGTCACCATCGACTGATCCTCGCGATCAACGAATGATAAAAGGGCGGTCCTCGCTGAGAGGGCCGCCCTTTTTCATGTCCGCTGCTGCTGCGTCCTTTGGGGTCAGCCCCGCCGCGTGCCCGTCATCGTAATCGTGCCAAACGCACCAGCATCGATCGTCCCGGTCAGCTTGCCATCATTCACAATAGCCTCGCACGTCAGCGTCATCGCCATCGGCATGGTCATTTCCATCGTCCAGG
>CAMLFF010000222.1 GCA_946479185.1 uncultured Sphingobium sp. | reverse complement strand
CGCTGGGCAACGCCGCGGGCGGTAGGGGCATCGAGTGCCGTGCGGACATAGGCCAGCTTCTCTTGCCCATACAGGTCCAGCGCTTGCTTGAAGAGCGCTTCCTTATTGCCGAACGCGGCATAGAGACTTGGGCGCGTAATGCCCATCGCTTCGGTCAGATCGGTCAGCGATGCGCCTTCATAACCCTTCTCCCAAAACACGCGCAACGCCGCAGCCAAAGCTATGTCGACGTCAAATTCGCGTGGTCTACCCCGAGTGGCGGTTACGATTTCCATAGCAGCTACATAGGCGCGCTGCTGACAATTGCAAAGTCACGCAGATGCGGTGGGTAGCCGGTTCCGCTCAACCCGCCTTCTTCGCCTTATGCGCGGCGAGCTGTCGATCAAGCTCCTCGATGCGCAGGCGCTCTGGCGTGCCCTTGGGCAGGCCCTTGAGGCGACAGGCCGCCCACAGGCTCTTGCGCTCGGCTTCCAGCGCTTTGAGATAAAGATCAGCCATGTTTACTTCCTTTTTCCACTCGTGCGAGCGCGTGTGCGGCGCTCCGCCAATGTGCCGGTGTTGATATAATCTTCCGCAGTCAATTTATACCAGCGTTGCAGCCGCTCTTGCGTCAGCGTGCCATCCGCCAGCGCGGCCTGAATGGCGCAGCCCGGCTCAGTGCCATGCGTGCAATTGGTGAAGCGGCATTCCAGCGTCAATGCCACAATATCGTCAAACACTTCAGCAAGGCCGGTGGCGGCATCGTGAATCTGGAACTCGCGCATGCCCGGCGTGTCCATCAGCCAGCCGCCCTGATCGAGCCTGTGCATTTCGCGCACAGTGGTCGTGTGGCGGCCCTTGCCATCCTGCTCACGCACAGCCTGCGTCGCGATACTGTCCGATCCGCGCAGACTGTTGACGAGCGTCGATTTGCCGACGCCCGATGAGCCGAGCAGCGCAACTGTTTCGCCCGGTCCGCAACAGGCTGCGAGCCGCGCCACGCTAACCGGGTCGCGCGCATTGACGAGCTCCACGCGCAGATCGGCCTGCAAGCCTTTCGCTGCCTCCACAAATTGCTCGGGCGTGTCGGTCAGGTCCATCTTCGTAAGAACAACGACCGGCCTCACGCCCACTTCCCGCGCGAGCACCAGATAGCGCTCCAGCCGGGGAATGTTGAAATCCTGATTGCACGACGCCACGATGAACAAAGTATCGACATTGGCTGCGACAAGCTGGAGCCTGCGATCATCCCCGGGCGCGCGCCGCTTGAACAGGCTCGCGCGCTCCAACACGCGCACCATCTCCAGCCTGGCCGGGTCCATCAGCAGCCAGTCGCCGACGGTTGGTCGATCTTCCTCATTCTGGGAGTCCGGCATGTAAGAGGGGATCATGCCCTCGAATACCGCGCCAGCTACCGCGATCTTACCGCGATGCACGGCCATCACGCGCACGGGCTTGCAGAGCTGCTCTTCATCAGCCGAAATTTGCGCGCTGAAAAAGGGCCGCCAGCCAAGCTCAGTCAGAGCAGTATCCTGCGCGTCTAATTGCATCGATCGGCCTTCATCATGTGGCGGGTCCATATAGAGGATACGGCGCAATGGATACGTTCTTTGGCCCGCTAGGCTCCAGCAAATGTGCGGTCAGTTGCCTTGATGCACTGAACCGAAACAGCTTTGCCGCGTTAACCCAATATCTCGACGGCTCGCGCGTTAGGACAAATTCATGGAGACTTCGGATGAGTGGCAATTATCCCGGCGCACTGTGCTTGCCGGTGGATCAGCGGCGGCGGCGCTCGTGACCATGCCCAATGCTCACGCCCAGCAGGCGCCCGGTAAAACGGCCTCCGGGTCCGATCCCTCGTCCAGCCTCTCGTTCCGCGTGAATGGCGAGGACAAGGCGCTCCAGCTCGATAATCGCACGACCCTGCTCGATGCTTTACGCGAGCATCTGCTGCTCAATGGCACCAAGAAGGGCTGCGATCATGGCCAGTGCGGCGCTTGTACGGTGCTGGTGAATGGCACGCGGATCAACAGCTGCCTGACGCTCGCCGTGATGCATGAGGGCGATGAAATCCAGACCATTGAGGGCCTCGGCACGCCGGACAATCTCCACCCAATGCAGCGCGCCTTCGTGAAGCATGATGGCTATCAGTGCGGCTATTGCACGCCGGGCCAGATCTGCTCGGCAGTCGCAGTGCTGGAGGAGATCAAGGCAGGCATACCCAGCCATGTGTCGGATGATCTGATGGCCAAGCCCAAGCTCACGAACATAGAGCTGCGTGAGCGGATGAGCGGCAATATCTGCCGCTGCGGCGCCTATTCCAACATTGCCGAGGCGATCAGCGAAGTGGCGGAGGCGCAGGCAAGAGGCCCTTCACTTATGAGCGCGCCCGCACGCCTGCCGAAGCCGCCGCCGCAGTCTCGCGCCAGCAGGGCGCCAAGTTCATTGCAGGCGGCACGAACCTGCTCGATTTGATGAAGCTGGAGATCGAGACGCCGACCCATCTGGTCGATGTGCAGGATTTGAAGCTCGACCAGATCGAGGACATCCCCGGCGGCGGACTGCGGATCGGGGCGTTGGTCAGCAACACCAGCCTCGCCGCAGACAAGCGCGTGCGCCGCGATTATGCCGTGCTGAGCCGCGCGATCTTTGCCGGCGCGTCGGGTCAATTGCGCAACAAGGCCACTACGGCGGGCAATCTGCTCCAGCGCACGCGCTGTCCCTATTTTTACGATACCAATCAGCCGTGCAACAAGCGTGAGCCGGGGTCTGGCTGCGCCGCCATCGGCGGTTATTCGCGTCAGTTGGCTGTGGTCGGCTCCAGTGAACATTGCATCGCGACCAACCCGAGCGACATGGCGGTCGCCCTGCGTTTGCTCGATGCGCAGGTCGAGACCGTCTCTGCGAGCGGCCAGACCCGCAGCATTGCAATCGCGGATTTCCACAAGCTTTCCGGCGATACGCCACATATCGAAACCGTGCTCGATCATGGCGAGTTGATCACGGGCGTCACCCTGCCAAAGCCGGTTGAGGGGCGTCACATCTATCAAAAGGTGCGAGATCGCGCGTCTTATGCCTTCGCGCTCATCTCGGTCGCTGCGATCATCGGCAAGGATGGCACGGGCCGGGTCGCGCTTGGCGGTGTGGCGCACAAGCCCTGGCGCAGCGAGGCGGCGGAAGCGCAGCTTCTCAAGGGGGCCAGCGCGGTGATTGACCCGCTGCTCGCTGACGCCAAGCCCACGCGCGACAATGCTTTCAAGGTGCCGCTTGTCGAACGGACGCTGGCTGGCATCCTGCACGAAACGAGGCAGACATCATGAAGTTCGATGCTCCCGCGAACCACACCCTGGTCGATGATCTCAAGGTCGTCGGCAAATCCACCGACCGCATCGATGGCCCGCTTAAGACCAGTGGCCTCGCGCCCTATGCCTATGAGCGGCACGATGTCGCCAAGCGGCAGGCCTATGGTTATGTCGTCGGATCAGCGATTGCCAAAGGCACCATCCGCACGATCAACACCGCAGACGCATTGGCCGCGCCCGGAGTTATCGATGTGATGACGACGCTTGAGCATAAGCCGCTACCGCTCGGCCCCATGAATACCGCAAGCTTGTTCGGCGGGCGCGCTGTTGAGCATTATCATCAGGCCATCGCGCTGGTGATCGCGGAAAGCTTTGAGGAAGCGCGCACCGCCGCATCGCTCATCCGGGTCGACTATGACCGGGCGGAGGGCAAGTTCGATCTCGCGAAAGAGGCAGGCAATGCCGAGCCCGTGCCGGAAGAAGAAGGCGAGCCAAACGAACATGGCGATTTCGAAGCGGCTTATGCCAGCAGCGCCGTGAAGTTCGACGCGCATTACACAACACCTGACCAGACCCATGCGATGATGGAGCCGCACGCGACGATTGCCGATTGGGACAATGACAAGGTGACGGTCTGGACCTCCAACCAGATGATCGCCTGGGGCAAGCGCGATATCGGCAAGGCACTTGGCCTCAAGCCAGAGCAAGTGCGGATGGATTCGCCTTATATTGGCGGCGGCTTTGGCGGGAAGCTCTTCCTGCGGGCCGACGTTGTGTTGGCTGCCCTTGGTGCGAAGAAGGTTGGACGACCCGTGAAAGTCGCGCTTAGCCGTCCGCTGATCATCAACAACACCACGCACCGCCCCGCGACGCTCCAGCATATCAAGATTGGCGCGAGCAAGGATGGCAAGATCACCGCTATCTCGCATGAGAGCATTTCGGGCAATCTGCCCGATGGCGACCCGGAAACGGCCGTCAATCAGACGCGGCTCTTCTATGCCGGGGCGGCGCGCAAACTGGGCATGAAGCTGGCGCAAATCGATCTGCCGGAAGGCAATGCGATGCGCGCACCGGGCGAGGCGCCGGGCCTGATGGCGCTTGAAATCGCGATTGATGAAATGGCCGAAAAGCTAGGTCTCGATCCCATCGACTTCCGCATCCTCAACGATACGCAGGTCGACCCGATGAAGCCTGAGCGGCCTTTCTCAGAGCGGCATTTCGTCGAGTGTCTGAAGACGGGACGCGAGAAATTTGGGTGGGACAAGCGCAATGCCAAGCCCGGATTGGTGAGGGAAGGGCGCTGGCTGATCGGCCTTGGCGTGGCAGGCGGCTTCCGCAACAATCAGCTCACCAAATCCGGTGCGCGCGTGCGGCTGACTGCCGACGGAAAAATCATTGTCGAGACCGACATGACCGATATCGGCACCGGCACGTACACGATCGTCGCGCAGACTGCCGCCGAGGTGATGGGGCTGGATCTGGATGATGTGACGGTGCGCCTGGGCGATTCCGATTTTCCGGCCTCTGCCGGATCCGGCGGACAATGGGGCGCGGCAAACAGCACTGCTGGGGTCTATGCTGCGTGCGTCAAACTGCGCGAGCAGATCGCCCAGCGGCTGGAGTTCAAGGCGAACGAAGTCGTGTTTTCAGGCGGCAAGGTCACTGCGGGGGGCAAGTCCTTCTCCTTGTCAGACGCGAGCAAAGCAGGTGAACTGGTCGCCGAAGATGCGATTGATTATGGCGATGAGTTCGCCGATCGCGCCCAGCAATCCACCTTCGCAGGCCATTTCGTGGAAGTCGCGGTGGATGCCTTCACCGGCGAAGTGCGCATCCGCCGGATGCTCGCGGTGTGCGATGCCGGGCGCATTCTCAACCCCAAGTCCGCGCGCAGTCAGGTGATTGGCGCGATGACGATGGGGGCGGGCGCGGCGTTGATGGAAGAGCTTGCGGTGGACACGCGCTTTGGCTTCTTCGTCAATCATGACCTCGCCGGATATGAGGTGCCCGTCCATGCGGACATCCCGCATCAAGAGGTGATCTTCCTCGATCATGTCGATCCCTGGTCCACACCTATGAAGGCCAAGGGCGTCGGCGAGTTGGGCATTTGCGGTGTCGGCGCGGCCATCGCCAACGCCATTTATAATGCCACTGGCGTGCGGCTGCGCGATTATCCCATGACGCTGGACAAGCATTTGGAGAAGCTTCCCACAGTCAGCTAAATTTGCGCGACTGCTTCATTTGGTAGAGCTTGGCGTCAGCCTCGCTCAGCAACT
>CAMLFF010000221.1 GCA_946479185.1 uncultured Sphingobium sp. | reverse complement strand
TGCCCACCGTATCATGCTTGCCGCTATCGATGGCGAGCTTGAGCTTGGTGCCGACGCCATCATTGGCGGCGACCAGCAAGGGATCAGTAAAGCCCGCCGCCTTGAGATCGAAAAATCCACCAAAACCGCCCAGATCGGCATTGGCGCCGGGGCGACGGGTTGAGCGCGCCAGGGGCGCAATCGCCCGCACCAGCGCGTTGCCGGCGGCGATATCGACGCCTGCCTGAGCATAGGTGTATCCGGCGGGTTGGTTGTGCTTGCTGTTATCCATTCACCGCCCTTACCAAATCAGGCTTGGTTTTCCAGAGCAATGCCGTCAAAAGGGCGCCGTGACGCTCACTAAGCCTTCTCTTCGGCCCATTCACTTGCTTTTCGCGCTCGTTCTTGCGGCGTTTGGGGCGGTGCTTTTCGCGCAAATCGAAGGTGAGCGGGGAATCGCGCCCATCGCATCCAATGGCGACCTTGAGGTGCGGGACATTCAGGTGGATGTTTATGGCCCCAACGCCGATGCGGCGCGTGCGCTGGGCTGGCGGCTTGGGCAGCGCCTTGGCTGGCAGGCTTTGTGGAAGCGTACCAATGGCGGCGCTGCGCCGGGCTTGGGTGATTCGGTCCTGGATGGCCTCGTTTCCGGCATTGAGGTGCAGAATGAGGAGATCGGTCCCAATCGCTACATTGCACGACTCTCGATCATGTTCGATCGTGCGCGGGCAGGACAAGCGCTGGGCGTTTCCGGCCAGATCAGGCGTTCGCCGCCGCTGCTTGTGATTCCCGTTCTGTGGGATGGGGGCACGGCAACGGTGTTCGAGACACCGACCGAATGGCAAAAAGCCTGGGCGATGTTCCGCACAGCGGAGAGCTCTATCGATTATGTGCGGACGTCAGGCGATGGCCCGGATGCGGTCTTGCTCACTGCCGGGCAGATCGATCGGCGTGGCCGCAACTGGTGGCGCATCCTGCTCGATCTATATGGCGCTGCCGATGTGATCATGCCGGTGGCGCGCCTTGAGCGCAGCTGGCCCGGTGGCCCGGTAAAAGGCCATTTTTCCGCCCGCTATGGCCCGGATAATCAATATATCGGCAGCTTCTCGCTCAGCGTGAACAGCGCCTCGGATGTTCCGGGCATGATGACCGAAGCGGTTAAGCGGATCGATGTGCTGTATGCTCAGGCGCTCTCAAGCGGCATGCTGCGTCCTGATCCGTCTCTGGTGGTCGAAGAGCCGTTGAATGCAATCGCGATCGACAACGCCACCGACCTTGATTCGTTGCTGGCAGCCTTGCCGAGCGAGACGATCGGCGCGTTAGGCGGCGGCTTCACGGTCATGGTCGATACGCCGACGGCGGCGTCAGTCGGAGATGTGCAGGCGCTGCTGCGCGCTGTGCCGGGTGTGAGCGCTGCGGCAACCACCAGCCTTGCGCTTGGCGGAACCTCGGTCATGCAGGTGAGCTTTGCCGGGCCAATCGAGCAATTAAAGGCCGCCCTGGAGTCGCGCGGCTTCTCCGTCACCACATCCGGCGCAAGCCTGCGCATCGTGCGGCGAACGGGCGCACCGGCCCCAAGCGCGCCACCTGCTGCCGGAGGAAGTGCCGGGCAATGAGCCAGTTGCCGCTGCCGATGGCGTGGACACGGCGCGGGGGACCCGAAAGCCTGCTCATTCACGCCGCCAATGCTGATGCCGTGGCGCTGGTGCGCGATTGGCAGCGCTGGCCATCCTTATGCACCTTGCTGGTCGGCCCTTCGCGATCTGGGCGGACACTGATCGGGCAAGCTTTCCTCGCTGAGAGTGGTGGGCTGCTCGTCGATGATGCAGACTGTGCGGATGAAGAGCAACTCTTCAACATCTGGAACGAATCGCGAGACACTGGCCGCCCGCTCTTGCTGATTGCGCAGGAAGCGCCGCCAGCCTGGGTGATCGCCCTGCCTGATTTACGCACGCGACTGGCGACAGCGGCCGTCGCGCGCATTGCGCCACCGGACGAGGCCGTGTCAGCTGCGCTGATCGCGCATGGGTTGGAGCAGGCAGGCTCCGCCTTCGCGCCCGATGTGCCTGAATTCCTCGCCCGAAGGACTGAGCGATGCTACGAAGCGATCGACGCCGTCATTACCGAGTTGAACGCATTGTCCTTGGCTTCAACGCAGAAATTATCGGTCAGCATGATACGACACTCACTTCGTAACATTGTTGATCTAGACAGGCCTGCTGCCAATGAAGCGCGTGAAGGATTAGATTGACCGTGGCTGAAGCTGACCTGTCCGCAATCAACGCAGATACTGCCATCCATAATGGATCGCGCTATTTCAACCGTGAGCTTTCCTGGCTTAACTTCAACCAGCGCGTGCTGGAGGAAGCCTGCAATCCGGCGCACCCCTTGCTGGAGCGGCTGCGCTTCCTGTCGATCTCAGGCAATAACCTCGATGAATTCTTCATGGTTCGCGTTGCGGGCCTCAAGGGCCAGCAAATTCAGGGAGTCGATCTGCGCTCGGTGGATGGTTTGACGCCGACCCAACAGCTGGATGCCGTTGGCGAGCGCGCCGAAGCGCTGATGACCGCCCAGCAAGCGGTGTGGCATGATCTGCGCACGGCCCTGATTGGTGCGGACATTGCCGTGATCGGATCCGATCCGGTCGAGCCCAAGGCTGAGGCCTGGCTGCGGTCTCATTTTCTCGAGCAGGTTTTCCCGATCCTGACGCCACAAGCGCTCGATCCTGCCCACCCATTCCCCTTCATTCCCAACAAGGGCCTGAGCCTCTTTTTCGATCTGGTGCGCGATTCGGATAAGGAAGTGCTGCAGGAGCTGGTGATTTTGCCCGCGACGCTGCCGCGCTTCATCCGCGTGCCCGGTAGCCCGGCGCGTTACATCGCCGTCGAGGCGCTGGTGCGGCGCTATTCTGCGCTGCTCTTCCCCGGTTTTACGGAGCGTGACAGCGGGCTCTTCCGCATTCTGCGCGATAGCGACATCGAGATTGAGGAAGAGGCCGAGGATCTGGTGCGCTATTATCGCAGCGCCATCAAACAGCGCAGGCGCGGGCGCATCATCCGCGTGGAAATTGAGAGCGGCGTTGCGCCGGCGGTCGAGCTCAAGCTGCAGACTATGATGCAGGGCCATGAAGCGATGGTCGTGGATATCGACGGCTTCATGGGCATTGGTGACCTTGCCGAGGTGGTTGAAGAAGACCGCCCGGACCTCAAATTCCCTGCCTATGCGCCGCGCTTTCCCGAGCGAATCCGTGAATATGGCGGCGATTGTTTTGCCGCGATCCGGGCGAAGGACATTGTCGTCCACCACCCCTATGAGAGCTTCGATGTCGTCATCGCCTTCCTCAAGCAGGCAGCAGCCGACCCGGATGTAGTGGCGATCAAGCAGACGCTGTATCGGGCGGGCAAGCAATCGGCGATCATTCGCGCGCTGATCGATGCGGCTGAGGCGGGCAAATCGGTCACGGCGGTCGTGGAATTAAAGGCGCGGTTCGATGAAGAGCAGAATCTGCTCTGGGCGAGCCAGCTTGAGCGTGCCGGTGTGCAGGTGGTGTACGGCTTTATCGACTGGAAGACCCACGCCAAGATTTCCGTCGTGGTGCGGCGTGAGGGCGATGGGTTCAAGACCTACTGCCATTTCGGCACGGGCAATTATCACCCAATTACCGCGCGGATTTATACCGATCTTTCCTACTTCACTGCCGATCCGCGTGCGGGGCGCGATGCGGCGGCAGTGTTCAATTACATTACCGGCTATGTCGAGCCGGCGTCGATGGAGATGATCACGCTGTCGCCGCTGCATCTGCGTGATCGACTGATCGCGCTGATCGACGCCGAGATCGAGCATGCGCGGGCAGGGCGCCCCGGCGAGGTTTGGGCCAAGATGAACAGCCTGGTCGATAGCGCGATTATCGAGAAGCTTTATGCCGCCAGCAATGCGGGCGTGAAGGTGGAGCTGATCATTCGCGGCATTTGCTGCCTGCGCCCCGGCGTTCCGGGTCTATCGGACAATATCTCGGTCAAGTCCGTGATCGGGCGTTTTCTGGAGCATAGCCGCATCTGGGCCTTCGGGAACGGCAAGGCGCTGCCGAACAATGGCGCGAAAGTGTTCATCAGCTCGGCCGACTGGATGCCGCGCAATTTTGATCGCCGCGTGGAATATATGCTGCCCATCGAGACGCCAACGGTGCATGATCAGGTGCTCGATCAGGTGCTGGTCGCAAACCTGCTGGATACCGAGCAAAGCTGGGCCCTGCAGAGCGACGGCAGTTATGTGCGGCTCGATCCGGGCAAAAAGCCGTTCAACCTGCACCATTATTTCATGACGAACCCGTCGCTTTCGGGCCGCGGCGCGGCACGGCGATCTGCCCGCGCCGTGCCCAAGCTTTCCCTTCCTGAGCGAAGCTGAGGCTGCACTGCTGATGACTTTGCTTGATCGCCTGACTGTCCCCAAGGTCGAAACGTCCCTGCGGGGACTGCATTTTCGCCGCACCGCAATTATCGATATCGGCTCCAACAGCGTCCGCCTCGTGGTCTATGATGGCCCGCGGCGCATTCCGTTCACGCTCTTCAACGAGAAGGTGATGGCCGGGCTCGGCGCGGAGCTGGGCAAGACCGGTCGGATTGGCGACAAGGCAATGGCGCGCGGCATCGCGGCGCTGGAGCGGTTCGCGCAGCTTTGCGTCGGCATGGCGGTCGATGAAGTCACCTGCGTGGCGACCGCAGCGGTGCGGGATGCGAGCAACGGCGGGGAATTTATCGAGCGGGCGAGCGAGATCGGGCTGACTGTGCGGGTGCTCAGCGGCGCTGAGGAGGGGCTGGCATCAGCACATGGGCTCCTTTCCGGCATGCCGAATGCAGATGGCATTATGGGCGATCTGGGCGGCGGCAGTCTGGAGTTGGTTCGTGTTCGGCCCGATGGCGTTGGAAAAGCCGTGTCGCTGCCACTCGGCGTTTTCCGCATCGGGGATATTCGCCGCGCTGGCAGGAGGGCACTGTCTGACAGGCTGGATGCCTTGCTGAAGGATAGTGGCTGGGGCGACATTGAGAAGGGCCTGCCCTTCTATCTGATTGGTGGTAGCTGGCGCGCCCTTGCCCGGCTCGACTCGCATTTGACCGATTATCCGCTCCCGGTGCTCCACCATTATGAAATGGCGCCTGATCGGCCTGCCGTGTTGCTCAAATGGCTCGAGACGGCGCAAAAAGCCAATCTCAAGTCTCTGCCTGGCGTGAGCAATGCCCGTCTGCCCGGCTTGCCGGATGCAGCGCATCTGCTTTGCGCGGTTGTCGAGCGGCTCGAATGCTCGCATCTCACGGTGTCGGCATTCGGCCTTCGTGAGGGCCTGCTTTACGAGCAGTTGCCGCAGGAGCTTGCTGCGCAAGATCCGCTGCTGGTTGCCGCGCGCGTCGAGGGGGAGGCGCAAGGCCGCTTCATCGGTCATGGCGACAAGATCAGCGCATGGATCGAGCCACTGTTCAGAGACGATCCACCGGAATGGGAGCGCATCAGGCTCGCGGCCTGTTTGCTTGCCGATGTGGGCTGGCGCGCCAATCCCGAGTTTCGTGCTGAGCGCGGCATGGAA
>CAMLFF010000220.1 GCA_946479185.1 uncultured Sphingobium sp. | reverse complement strand
GCTTGCCAGCGTTGGAGCGGCGGAAGCTCACGCCCAGACCCTGCTCCTGCGTGCCTGCGGTGCCTTGCGCGATCAACGCGCCTTCGGGCGGGAAGAAGTTGCGGTGCGTCCAGCTGCCTTCCAGCTTGAAGCCTTGCCCGGTCGCATAGCCTGCTTGCGCGGCGAGCGTGCGGGGCGGGCCTGGCTCCTGATTGACGATGATGACCGCCTGCTCGGTTCCGTCACCTGCAGGCTGACCGCTGGCCTTTGGCTCGACCGAAACCACCGAGAATAGCCCGGTGGCGACCAGCGCCTGCCGCAGATCATCGACCTTGCGGCTGTCATACAGCTCGCCTTTTTTGAAGCGGGCGATCTTCGCGATGTGGTCCGGCTCGAACACCGCGGTGCCGGTGCCATTCACGATATCGCCAAAGCTGCTGCGCGGCCCGGTCGCCACTGGCAGCGTGTAATCGCCAACGCGCGTTGCGGGGTCGAGCAGGATATCCCGGTCGCCAACCACCACGAAGGGATAGCCGTTTTCCGGCAACTCGACCGCAATGTTCGCTTCTGCCGCCAATATGCGCTCGGCAACTATGGGCTCGCCAGACTTTGGCACGAAGGATTTGGTGATGAGATCCTGCGGAACGACGGCTGGGGCATCGAATGTCACGGAACCGAGATTGTAGCGCGGGCCGGGTGTTACCGCGAGGATGATGTTGATCGCATCCTTGCTGCCTTGCTCGGGCAATTGCAGGCTGCCGCGCACGGTCGCATCGAAATAGCCCTGACCGGAGAGGATGTCCGCCAGCAGCTTTTGGTCTTCTTCCATGCGGGCGTTGATCATCGCGCCGTTCGCGGCCTTGCCGTCGCCATCTTCCAGAACGGAGAGGCTCTCGAACTGGCCCCGCACATCCGCGCGGTTCACGGGCGCGACGGCGGACTTGTCGTCCAGCCCATCAAGGCCTTCGATCGTGTAACGATAGGTCAGGCTCGCAGCCTCGGCTTCGTCCGTTTCGGTATATCGGCTGTCGTCGAATGGCTCGACATCAAAGGCTTCCAATGGCGCGAGCGGCTGATCAATTTCCGGATCGATCTCACCCGGCGCGGCAAGCACATCCTCTGCCGGAGAGGGCGTAGCGCCTGCGCGGATCGCAGCCTCGCGGCGCTTCTGCTCAGCTTCCCAATCCGCAGCGGAGCCCATCGGCGCCGTCGCATCGGTATCGATGGGCGGGATGCTGGCATCGAATTCGCTGTCGGGAATGATTGGGCCTTGGACATCTTGCTCTACAGGCGCCGCTGATGTTTGCGCGTAAGCGCTCGTCGTGCAGAGCAGAATTCCAATGCAAAAGGCAGCAGCGTCGCGGCGAGGCAATAATATAGTCAAGAAATCCCCCTCGGCGGTGCTCATTAAAGAGTGCCGGCCTCGACAACACGCAATCCCAGCACATGGAACGCGCGAACTTTGATCAGGTTTCGACGAAAATAATCAAAGTGTTGGAGAGGAAGATTTTGCTCGGTAGCTCCGCTCAATCGGTCGGCACGTCGCCCAAAGCCCGCTTGGCATCCGCCTCGATATAGCGCCCCGCCAGCAGGAACATGATGCCCCCGGCAAGCGCCGTAGCGACGATGACGAGCATGGAATAGCGCACTGCGATGTCACCGAGGCTGGGATGCAGCAGATCATTGAGATAGCCCACGACCAACGGCCCCAATGCCTGCCCGATCAGCGCGGCGCAGAAGAGCAGGATGGAGGTCGCCACAGCACGCATGCGCAGGCGCGCTACGCTCATCACCGCCGCGAAGATCGGGCCTTGGTGGATGAGGAGGAGGAAGGCTGATGCCGCGTAGGCCGAGAGCCAGATCGCGTGATTATCCGCCAGCAGGAAGACGAGTTCGGCAGGCGCGGCGAGCAGGCAGGCGACTGCCGGAATGGTCATCCGCCAATGTGCCGCGCGGCGGCCCATGCGGTCGATCAGAAGTCCGCCGAGCAACACGCCAGCGACGCCGAAGACGCCACGGATCGGTCCGGTGGTGCCCGCCACTTCAATGAGGGTGAGGCCATGAACACGGGTGAGGAAGGTGGGGGTCCACACGCTGGCGGCGAACACGTTTAGCCCCATCATCGTCGCGCCCAGCACGATGAAGATATAGGCGCGCTGCTTTGCGAGGAAGGCGATGCTGGTGCGGAAGCCTTCGCGCGCAGCCTTCTCGATCCGCTTGGCTTCCGATGCGCCGCGCTCTGGCTCCTTCACGGTCAGCACGAAGATGAGCGAGAGGATGATGCCGGGAATACCCGCAACGACAAACATTGCGCGCCAGCCATAGGCATAGCCGACCCAGCCCATGATCGGGAAGAAGAGGATGGACGAGATGGACACCGCCGTGCCGAAAATGGAGAAAGCGAGCGGGCGGCGCTCGGCGCGGAACAGGTCCGATATGATCGAGTTGGAGGGCGCAATGCCGCACGCTTCGCCTGCGCCCATCAGGAATCGGGTCAGCGCCAGCTGCCAGACATTGGCGACCCAGCCGGTCGCCATCGTCATCAGGCTCCAGAAAGCGAAGCCGAACGCGATGATGTTGCGGCGATTGTAGCGGTCTGCCGCCCAGGCAATCGGCACACCGAGAATGGAATAGAAGAGCAAGAATGCGAGGCCGGAGACGAGGCCCAGCACAGTGTCGGACACGTGCATCTCCGCCTTGATGGCGGGCAGGGCGAGGCCGAGTAGCGAGCGATCCAGATAGTTGAAAGCCGAGACAATGGTCAGGAAGCCAAGGCCATACATGGCGCCAAAATTCCAGTCGCCGGGCATGGTGGCATTGCCTGCTTCCGGGCCGGTCTCCGTGGTCGCCATCTGTGGATCAGCCATGCGTCCCTCTCCCTCACTTTTTCGTCGAGCAGCATCCTGCTTCAAAATGCCCGCGCGGCCCACGCATATTTACGGGGGTCGCGCGGCTGTCGTCAGTTGTTCAGGCGCTTAGAGATGCTGGCCCCAACGGGCGTTCACCCATCACCGTCGTGCGGATGAGGTGGCGACGCTCATGCTTGAAATCATGCACGCCACGGTGGAGCAGGAAGCGGTTATCCCACACGATCAGCGTGTCCTTCTGCCACTTGATGCGGCAGTGATAATGGAGGTGCTGGGCGAGGCCCTGGAGATAGTTGAGCAGCGCCAGGCTCTCCGCCTTGTTCCAGCCGACAAAGTGCTGGAAATAGGCTGAGGTCGCGAACAGTGCCTTGCGGCCCGTGACCGGATGCACGCGCACGGCGGGATGGATATTCTCCATCTCTTCCTCGGTGAAATTATGCGATTCACGCAGACGGAGCCGCTTTTCGGGTGGCAGCTTCTCGTTGCGCGCCCAGATTTCCTTGCCGGAATAGACGACCTCAAGCCCATCGAGCAGCTTCTTCATGCCGTCCGAGAGATGCTCATAGACGAGATAGCCGTTGGAGAAGGCGGTATCGCCGCCCCATTTGGGCACTTCCAGCGCGCGCATCACGACGCAGAGCGGCGGGCGCTCGAGGAAGGGGCTGTCCGTGTGGAAATGCTCGAAGGAGGGCACGACATTCTCGGGCTCATAGGCCTCGCGGCGTACCTCCTGCATATCGTCATGGCCATTATAAGTCGGCGCTTGCGGAAGCTCCGTGATCGGGCCGAAATGACGGGAAAATTCCTTGTGCTGCTCAGGCGTCAAATCCTGATCGCGGAAGACGATGACGAGGAATTGCTCGAACGCCTTCATGATCTCGCTGACGGTTTCCGCATCCAGCGGCTGGCGCAGATCAACGCCGCCAATCTCGCAGCCACAGGCGCCGGAAATCGGCTCGACAGTGATCCGCTTGAATTCCGGCATGGGCAGGCCCGCGACGATTGGCGGCGGGATGGTGTCGGCCGTAGGGGCGGGAGAAAGTGCTACATTCATGACTCGAACTTTCCAAATGAGGGGAGGAGGCGCGGACAGCTAGAGGGTTGAGCGCCGGTCGAGATGGCCAGCGTAAAGGCGCTTGGCCTGACAAAATTCGTCGCTGGATAGGGAAGCCCATAGCTGACGTGCGTCATAACCCTCTGCCTTGTCGTGCGCCTTAAATTGACGCTGATGTTCAATTACGCGCTCAGGCAGGTGCGCCTCAAGGATATTCCAAATTTCAGAATGATATTTCCGATATACGGAAATGGGCAGCGTCAATTTTGAGCGATGGAGGCCCGCTCGCTCAGATCATTCGCTGCAGCCCGCACCGCCACAGCCAGATCATCTTCGATATGAAGCTGATAGCGCTGGGAAGGCATGGTCACGCCCACGCAACCGAGCACCGCGCCGGTGCCATCGAAAATTGGGCTGGCAATGCCGGCAATGTCATTGTCTGGATTATAATAGCGCGAGAAGCCGTTGGCGCGGATTTCGGTGAGATCCTGATGGATTTCCGGGCGCGGCGAGCGCGGCTGGCCGGTGAGGGGGCCCGCCTTTGCCTCCCGCATGACGGCTTCGATTTCGCCTGTGGGCAGAAATGCGAGAATAGCGCGCCCAAGGGAGCCCCAGGGCAGCGACACCTCCTGGCCCTTTTCCACCGCAAAGCGCAGCGGATGCGGCGTCAACACCGCATCGGCAATCACGGCGTTGCGACCGACCGGGCTATAGGCGCACAGGACGGCGGTTTCCTGCCAATCCTCGACCAGCTTTTCCAGCAGGGGATGTGCGCTGCGCGTGAGATCGAACCGGGAGACGACTTGCGAGGCGAGGCGATGCAGCTCGCGCCCAGTGCGGTAGCTTTGGTCTTTGCCACGCTCGATAAGCCCGCTGCGCACCATCTCCTGCAACAGCCGATGCACCGAGCTGACGGGCAGCCCTGCGCGCTCGGCCAGCTCGCCCAGAGAAAATGTGTGCGGCCCGGCGGCGACGAGCTTGAGCAGATAGATGGTCTTGCCAGCAGAGCCGCTGGGCGGCGTGCTCACGGCTCGTTCCGCATCGTTGAGGGCAGGAGGTCGTCCAACATCGGGCGGAAATTGCACAATCTGCGGCGACTGTCATCGGCCTTGTTGCGCGCGCGCCCTGTCGACTGGGCGAAAGGGAGGCGCGGCGCTTGCTGTGCGCCGCGCCCTATGCTCAGCGTTTCGCGGTGACTGCGGCGTAGCGATCCGACACCGTCTTCCAGTTCACGACCTGCCACCAGCCATCGAGATAATCGGCGCGCTTGTTCTGATATTTCAGATAATAGGCATGTTCCCACACATCATTACCAAGGATGGGGGTGCCCTTTGTTTCGGCCACGTCCATCAGCGGATTATCCTGATTGGGCGTGGAGGTGATCGCAAGCTGGCCATCGCTGCCGACGATCAGCCAGACCCAGCCTGAGCCAAAGCGCCCGGTGCCTGCGGTTTTGAAGGCGGTCTTGAAACCATCCATCGAGCCGAACTTGGCGTTGATCGCTGCTGCCAGTGCGGCGGAGGGCTGGCCTGCCTGCGCGGCGGGCGGCTGGTCTCGCCCGACCCGGCGCTGAGCGGTCTCGCCGCGGTCGACGCGCTCGCGCGTTTCGCGGAGGCCGGTGCGCGGGAGGCGATCGTGCTCGAGCTCACGCGAGTCGGCTCCGGCGAGGGACCCAACG
>CAMLFF010000219.1 GCA_946479185.1 uncultured Sphingobium sp. | reverse complement strand
AGATATTCGATGATGCGGTCCTTGACCTTGTCGAGCGCGAAATGATCCTCATCGAGCACGGCCTGCGCCTTGACGAGATCCTTCTTCAGCTTGCTCTTCTTGCCCCAGGGCAGCCCGAGCAGCGCATCCAGATAATTGCGGACGACCGTCGCTTCGGCGGACATGGGCTGCATGGAACGCAGCTTCTTGAGCTCGGTATCGGCCTTGGCGCGCGCTTCCTTCGTCAGGCGCAGCTTCTTGATCTTGTCGGCCAGTTCGGAAAGCTCATCGCCCTCCTCACCCTCGGCACCGCCCAGCTCGCGCTGAATAGCCTTGAGCTGCTCATTCAGATAATATTCGCGCTGGGTCTTCTCCATTTGGCGCTTCACGCGGCCACGGATTTTCTTCTCGACCTGCAACACGCCAAGCTCGCCTTCCATGAAGGCAAACACCATCTCCAGCCGCTTGTGCGGATCGCCCTCGACGAGCAGCGACTGCTTGTCGGCGACCTTCACCGCCAGATTGGCAGCGATGAAATCGGACAGGCGACCAGCCTCGCCAATCTCGCGCAACTGCACCGCCGTCTCGGCAGGGAGCTTCTTGTTGAGCTTGGCGTAATTCTCGAACTGATCCGCGACCGAGCGCATCATCGCCTCGACCTCAGTGCCTTCCGCAGGCGCATCGTCATGCGGCGTCACCGTCGCGACGAGATGATCCTCATTATTCACCAGCGATACGAGCGCAGCGCGGCGCTTGCCTTCAACGAGCACGCGCACATTGCCATCGGGCAGCTTGAGCATCTGCACGATGCTGGCGATGACGCCCATGTCGTACAGCGCTTCGCGGTCGGGATCGTCCTCAGAAGGATCGAGCTGAGCCACCAGGAAAATATCCTTGTCGCCCGCCATCGCCTTTTCAAGCGCAACGACGCTCTTGTCGCGGCCCACAAACAAGGGGACGATCATTTGCGGGAACACAACAATATCGCGCAACGGCAGAAGGGGCAGATCCAAATCCATCTTCACTCCAATCTCCAGGCAGGGGCCACCCCGCGCTGGTGGGGCCTTGATCCTATCCAACGGATTGGACCACGACACCTTAACTCATAATGTCTGCAATTTACCGGGGCTTGTACCATTATAGCTCGCCCGGAACGCAGCCTGACCCCTCATATCGGAGAGGTGTAGGATATTTTCAATGTAGCGCCGTCAAGCAACGCTCCACCGTTCAGAATGGCAGCTTGAAGCCGGGAGGCAGGGCCATGCCGCTCGCCATCTTGCTCATTTGCTCATTGGCGGTTTCGTCGGCCTTTTGACGTGCGTCGTTGAAGGCGGCGACGATAAGGTCTTCGAGGATGGCCTTGTCTTCCAACACGATCAGGCTGTCATCGACCGACAGACCGATGATGCGGCCCTTGGCGCTGGCCTTCACGCGGACCAGCCCGCCACCGGAGACGCCCTCGACCTCAACATTGTCGAGCTCGGCCTGCGCCTTTTGCATTTCTTCCTGCACACGGGTCGCCATGCCGAGGATATCGTTCAGGTCTTTCATCTGCGTTCACTCCAACTTTGCTCTTCGCCCGGCTCCATGAACCGTGCGGCGGGAAAGGCTTCTAACGTTGCGGCAACCACCGGCGTTGCACTTAATGCGGCAAGCCGTGTCTCATGCGCCAATTGCTCCTGCTCGCGCAGGCTGGGCTGACTTGGTTCGTCTGTGGATTCGACCGACCATGAGTCGCCCGTCATATCCTTGAGCGCGGCAGCGAGCTTGCGCGGAAAATCAGCGTTCAGCGGCTGCAGGATGCGGAAGGCCAGATGCGGCGGCTCATAGCGGACGAGCCCGACATAATCGTAAAGCTCCATCGCAAGCAGCGCCTGCGTCTGCTTGAGCGTGGCGACCATCGTCGCGAAATCGCGCGGAATGCGGCTTTGTTCCACCGGAGCTTGCTCGGGCGGCGCTTCTTCAGCCCAGGGCGGCGCCTCATCCTGCTGGGGGGCAGGCGGTGGCGGCGCAGCGGGAGCAACCTCGGTCAGGGCCTTGCGCTCGCCAGTCGGAGCACCGCCATCGCGGATCATCCGCGCCAGCTCCAGCGGATCGGGCATGCTGGCGGCGTGGATCAGCCGCAGCAACGCCATTTCGCAGGCCGCATGGGGCCGCGCTGCCGATGCAACTTCGGCATGCCCCTTGAGCAGCAATTGCCACAAACGATGCAGCACGGGGAAGGACAGCTGCTCCGCCCAACCCGTCACCGCCGCGCGCTCAGCCTCGGCATGACGATCAAGGCCAGCGCCGCGCCCAGCCTTAGCCGTCGTCGCCGCATGGATCAGCTCCAGCAGCGCATTAACCGTCGCGACCGGCTCAACGCCGAGCGCTTCCTGCTCGGCCAGCGTCGCCAGCATGGCAGGCGCATCGCCATCAAGAATCTGGTCCAGCAAGCGCCGGGTGGCACCGCGATCGGACAGCCCCAGCATCTCACGGACCTGATCGGCGCGCACATAAGTGCGGCCATTTTCCGTATCGGCATGGGCAATTGCCTGATCGAGGATCGACTGGCCATCGCGTGCCGAGCCTTCCGCAGCCGTCGCGATCAGCCGCAGCGCATCATCATCGGCGTCCACGCCTTCCTTTCCGCAGATCATGCGGAAATTCTCGACCAGCAATTCAACCGGAATGCGCCGCAGATCGAAGCGCTGGCAGCGCGAGAGCACGGTGATCGGCACCTTGTTCACTTCGGTCGTCGCGAACAGGAATTTCACATGCTCGGGCGGCTCCTCAAGTGTCTTGAGCAAGGCATTGAAAGCATTGCGCGACAGCATGTGAACTTCGTCGATAATGTAGATCTTGAAGCGCGCCGATACGGTCGCATAGCGCACCGCCTCGATGATCTCGCGCACATCGTCCACGCCGGTATGGCTGGCGGCATCCATCTCGATCACGTCGATGTGGCGACCTTCCGCGATCGCCGTGCAGGGCTCGCAAATGCCGCATGGATCGATGGTCGGGCCACCCTGCCCGTCGGGACCGATACAATTGAGCGCCTTGGCGATGAGCCGCGCGGTCGAGGTTTTGCCCACCCCGCGCACACCGGTCATCAGGAAGGCGTGGGGCAACCGATCCCGTTTGATGGCGTTGGCGAGCGTGCGCACCATCGCCTCCTGCCCGATGAGCTCGGCAAAGGTCTGCGGGCGATAGGCCCGCGCCAGCACGCGATAGGCGGGCGCCTCGGCAGCCGGCGGTGCGGGCGGCGGCGGATCGCCCAGATTGAAGCCTGGATCGCTGCCATGATCATTGGGGGAATCAGTCATTGCTGGCGACTGTAGCGACAAAGGATCAGGAAGTTAATTGCGCGCCGCATCGGACTGCTTTCGGGTGAAAAGTGGAATGCCGATGCCAAGCGCGATCAGCGCCATGCCGATCATATGATAATCATGGATGGGCTCGCTGAGCAGCACCGCCGCCAGCAGCGCGCCGAACACGGGCTGTAGGTTGATCACCTGCCCGGCATCGCCCGCACCGATGGCGGCAACGGCCTTATTGTAGAGCGCGTAGGCGAAGATCGACGGGAAAATGACGATATAGCCGACGCCCGCCACCACCGCAGGCGTGAGATTTATTCGCGCATGCTGAAGCTCAAAGGCTGCGAAGGGCGCCATGCACAGCGCGCCGATGATGACCGTGACGGCAAGGAAACTCAGTGGATTGATCTGCGGGCGCAGGCGCAGCAGCACCGTGTAGAGCGCCCATAGCACCACGCCGCACAGGACGAGCGCATCGCCATGATTGAAGCGCATCCCCAAGAGCGCGGAAAGATCGCCCCGAAAAATGATCATGCCCACGCCAATCGCAGCGATGATAACGCCGACAATCTGGAGCGCGCGGGGCAAGGTGCGGAAAATCAGAAAATCGAAGAACAACACGAGCGCGGGAATTGCGGCCTGCATCAATAGGCTGTTCGCGGCGGTGGTATAGCGCAGGCCGGAATACATGAATGCGTTGAAGCAGCCCACGCCGATGACGCCGAGGAACAAGATGATCAGCCAGCGCCGTGCAATCTCGACGCGGTCCGCAACGATATGACGCCAGGCGAACGGCAGGATGATGAGCGCAGCGGCTGTCCAGCGGATCAGCGCCAGCGTGAAGGGCGGCACATGCCCGCCGATCGCCTTGGCAACCACAGAGTTGCCCGACCACATCAGCATGACCAGCACGAGCATGAGATAGATGTTGCGACGGGACGCGGTGAGCAAGGCGCGAGGCTCCTTCCGATGATGGGTCGCATCCTCGCGAGCGGCCTTGAAGTTTGCGCCTAAGCAGAGGAGTGTCGCAGCGCAACCTGTTCGAGCTCGTTCGATGTCCAAACCCCGTCAATGCCGCGAACGCGGTAATCCAGTTCAACGTCGCATCGTCGCGCAGCATCGCGAGGCCGGATGACATAAATTTTGGGGAAAGGTGGAAGCCGGAACGACCCGCAGCAAATTCGTTGTGGCTGCTTCCGTCAGGACCTGACCAAGTTGGCGAGAACTACGTCCGCCCGACTTCCGCGCTGGCATATGGCGAGGGTCTGCGGGAAAAGCAAGTCACGAGCGACGCCCCGCTCTCACGCGATCAGGCGCCCTGCATGTTCCGACTCTCGGCGGGAATACGCACCGTCAGCGCGTCCAGATCGGCTGGCAGCTGAATCTGGCAGGACAGGCGACTCGTGCGCGTCGTTCCGGCGGCAAGATCGAGCATGTCTTCCTCATCCTCGCTCGCGCGCGGCAGTTTGGCGAAATCGTCCGGGGCGATGATCACATGGCAGGTGGAGCAGGCCATCTGGCCTTCGCATGTGCCTTCCAGAGCCATGCCCGCCGCCTGCGCGACATCGAGCAGGTTCGCGTCCGCGGCTGCATCCACATCAAGCATTGGCTCACCATCGGAGCGGAGGAAGCGAATGCGCGTCATGCGGATGCCTTTTGCGCTGATACGGCTTGATTTATCAACCCTGCTGCCTCTTCAAGCTGAGAAAGGCTGGTATAACGCCCGAAACCAAGCCGGATGGAACTGCGCAACTCCTCTCTGCTCAGGCCAATCGCCTTGAGCACATGACTGGAGCGGCCCGAGCCGCTTGCGCAGGCGGAACCCAGCGAAAAGGCCACGTCCCGCACATCGGAGAGCAGCCGCGCGGCATCCAATCCGGCGCGGCGAATATTGAGATTGCCATGATAGCGCGCATCGAGCGAGCCATTGATCTGCCAATCCGCAAACAGCGCCCGCGCCCGTGTCCACAGCGCGTCGACATGAGCAAGATCGGCATGGCGGCTCTCCGCTGCGATCTGTGCGGCCACGCCAAAGCCAGCGCATAGCATGGGCGAAAGCGTGCCGGATCGCAGACCCTGCTCCTGCCCGCCGCCGTGCATGAGCGGCGGGAGGTCGATCTCATCGCGCATCCACAGCGCGCCAACGCCCTTGGGGCCATGGATCTTGTGTGCGGTGATAGCGATCATGTCCGCTTGAGGCGCCAGCAGGCGACCAAAGCCCTGCACGGCATCGCATAAGGTGGGCACACCGGCAGCGCGCGCAATCACCAGCAAGCGGTCGAGCGGCTGGATGACGCCGATCTCATTATTGACCT
>CAMLFF010000218.1 GCA_946479185.1 uncultured Sphingobium sp. | reverse complement strand
GCGACTTCCCATCCTGCATGATCTCATCAGATCACATTCGCTTGGCACCTGGATCTCGGCAAACCCGTCAGAACTGGATGTGCAGCACATTCCCTTCGTGCTCGATAGCGAGCGCGGCGAATTCGGGACGCTTTACGGGCATGTCGCCCGTGCAAATCCGGTTTGGAAATCAGCGGGGAACGCGCTGCCAGATGTGGTCATATTCCGAGGGCCGCAGGCGTACATCACGCCCTCCTGGTATCCCGGCAAACATCTGCACGGCAAGGAGGTGCCGACCTGGAACTATGCTGTGGTCGCTGCGCATGGACGGCCGGAGTTCATCCACGATCCGGCCTGGCTGCATGCGCATCTTCGCAATCTTTCCGATGAGCAAGAAGCAGCGCAGGCTCTGCCTTGGAGCATCGACGATGCACCCGCCGACTATATCGATAAGCTGGTCGCGGCAATTGTCGGCATCGCGATCCCTATCCAGCGCATCGAGGGCAAATGGAAGACCAGTCAGAACCGTCAGGAGGCTGACAAAATGGGTGTGGTCGCGGGCTTGCTCGCCAAGGGGGGTGACGAAGCCAAGGCGATGGCTTCGCTCGTCCGCGACCAGATCAAGGGCTGAAGAAGCGGCTGCCTATTTCGCCGCAGCCTCTTCCTTCAACAGCTCCTTGGCGCGCTGGTTGAGATAGGCGCGGAGGCCCTCTGCATCCGCTGGCGTCATATAGGCCTTGAAGCTTGCCATGCCGTTCTGCGCCAGCGCACCCTCGATCACGACCTGCTGCCAGGCCTCCTTGTCCGTGAGCAGCGCCGAGCGGCGCAGATCGGGGTTCACCGGGCCGCCGTGGCAGATCTGGCAGAATTGGAAGAAGAATTTCTGCCCGGTCGCGACCTGCGCGGCGGTGAAAGTCTCATCGCTTGGCGTCGGCTTGTCGAGCGGGATCGGCGTGTAGGCGGGCAGCTTGCCGGTGCCCTTCAGCTTGAAGGCGACGATCAGCCCGTTGGGCATCTTGTCCTTCATGAACGGCGTGCGGCTGGCCATGCCCATCGATCCGCCATAACCGGCCATCACTGCAATATATTGCTCGCCATTCACGCGATAGGTGATTGGCCCGGCCATCACGCCGCGATGCGTCTGGAAGGACCAGAGCTTCTTGCCATTATCAGCGCTATAGGCCTCGAAGTCGCCCTTGGCGGTGCCTTGGAACACCAGATTGCCCGCGGTTGCCAGCGTGCCGCCATTCCACGGCCAGTCCCGCTCCACCACCCAGCGCGGCTTTTGCGTGACCGGATCATAAGCGACGAGCTTGCCCTTGGTCATGCTCTCCATGGCCTTGCGGCGGCCTTCCACTGTCTCGGGAAGGCCTGGCATGGCTGGCGGATCGAGGAAGGACACGGCAGTATTCCAGCGGCCCTCATGGATCACGAAGGGGTTGGAATCGCCGTAAACCATCGCGTTTTCCATCGCCGGAATATAGACGAGGCCCGTCTTGGGCGAATAGCTCATCGGCATCCACGCATGGGCGCCAATGCCCGATGGGGTGATGAGCGCCGCTGCGCCTTCATAGCGCACGCCGGGCTTCTCGATGGGGCGACCGGTCTTCACGTCGATGCCATCAGCCCAATTCTGCCGCGCATAGGGCTGGGCGGAGATGAGCTTTCCGTTGGTGCGGTCGATCACATAGAAGAAGGCGTTTTTCGGCGCCTGCATCACGACCTTGCGGTCTTTGCCGTCAATCTTGAGCGTGGCGAGCGTCATCTGCTGCGTGGCGGTGTAATCCCAGGTTTCGCCGGGGTTGAGCTGATAATGCCACTTATATTTGCCGGTATCAGGATCGACCGCGACGATGGAGGAGAGGAACAGATTGTCCCCCTTCCCCTGACTGCGCCACTTGTGGTTCCAGGGCGAACCATTGCCAACGCCGATGAGCAGCTGGTTGAGCTCCTGATCGTAAACGACGCTATCCCAAACGGTGCCGCCACCGCCCAGCTTCCAGTAATTCTCGCCGTACCAGGTTGGCCGCGCAAGCTTCGCGAGGATGTCGTCGGAGGCCGCGCCATCTGGGCCAGCCTTTGGATCGCCGGGCACAGTGTAGAAGCGCCACACCAGCTTGCCCGTGTTGGTATCATAAGCCGAGACATAGCCGCGCACGCCCAGCTCCGCGCCACTATTGCCGATGATCACCTTGTCGCGCACCACGCGCGGCGCCATCGTGATCGTATAGGGCTTCTTCTGATCAACGGTGACGACTTCCCAGGCCTTCTGCCCGGTTTTGGCGTCGATGGCGATCAGACGGCCATCGATGGTGCCGACATAGACGCGGCCCTTCCACACAGCGACGCCGCGATTGACCACATCGCAGCAGGCATGGACGCCCTTGGCGCCATCATTTTCCGGATCGAATTGCCACAATTGCTTGCCGGTCGCGGCATCCACCGCCACCACCTTGGACCATGCCGTGGAGGTGTATAGCACGCCATCGACAACGATCGGCGTGCCTTCCTGTCCGCGATTGGTGTCAAGCTCCAGCGCCCAGGCGACGCTCAGCTCGCCAACATTGGCGGCGTTGATCTGTTCGAGCGGCGAGAAGCGCTGCTCATCATAAGTGCGGCCATAGCCGAGCCAATTATCTGCATCGCTATCCGCTGCTTCCAGCCGCGCCTGATCGATCGCACCGGGACCATCCGCCGCCGCGCTGCCCGCCATGCTATAGCCCGCAAGCGCCACTGCAGCGAGCGCCACAGACCCAAACCCGATCGAACGCCAAGCCATTGCGGGCCTCTCCTTACATACGGCGCACTCACCCGAGCCGCCCGAATTGTGATGACCGTAAACGAAAAAGGGGCGCCCGACGAGCGCCCCCTTCCCTCGACTTTGGATCAGAACTTGAACGTTGCGCCGAGGTAGAAGCGACGACCGTTCATGTCGTAGAAGTAGGAGTTGAACGCGCTGGCGCCAACGCCATTCGCAAGGCCCGTGGTCGCTGCGTTATATTCAACGAGCGGTGGAGCCTTGTCGAAGAGGTTATCAACGCCCCAACGGATCGTCGCATCCTTGGTCACTGCAAATCCACCGCTCAGATTGAATATATCATAGGCAGGGGCACCAACGAAGGGCGTCGAGTTGTTGGAGGTGTAAGCGATCGACTTGGCGGCTGGCAGATGCTGCCACTGGAGCGAGACCGACACCGGACCGACCGAATAGCCGAAGGTGTTGAGCAGCTTCCAGCGGAAGGCGCCTGGGTTGAGGCCGTTCTCGGCGATTGCCGCGCTGCCTGCAGGGCCCAATGTGCCAGCATATTCAACCAAGCGACCGGCCGCGCCTGCAGAGGCCGGCAATGGAGCCGACTTGAGCGAGAGCAGATAGTTGAACACCGAGTTAATGCTGAACGTGCCAGGGCCGACCGGGAATGCCCAATCGAGCTGAACGTCGATACCCGAGGTGCGGAAGCGACCATTGTTGAGGTAGGTCACCTGCACATTGCCCAAGGCACCATCACCAGCGACGCGACCGATTGCCTGGCAAGCCGTTGTTGCAGCAGCTGCCGCAGCGTTCGTTGCGATTGCAGGGTTGAAGGTGGGGTCGAAGCACTGACGCTGAGCCGTATCCAACGTGAGTGGCCCAATCGCATCATCAACCTTGATGTTGTAATAATCGACCGTCAGGCGAAGACGACGCAACCACTCGCTGCTTGCAGTCGAGCTGAGCACGGCACCAATCGTCCAGGTCTTCGCTTGCTCAGGCTTGACGGTCGAATTGCCGACCAGGGTGGGGAAAGCGAAAGCCGGGCCTGCCGCGTTGAAGAATTGCGGGTTGGAGTAGAAGGTCGTCGAAGTGCCTGCGATCGACTGATCCATCAGGATACCGCAAACGGCGCGAACATTTGCGGCGTTGGAGTTGGCTGTTGGATTGGCGGAATAGGCCAATGTGTTGTTCAGGCGGCAGACGTCACCGCCGCCAGCAGCCGTGAAGCTCTGCTGAGGCGCGAGGTACAACTCGGCGATGTTCGGCGCACGCACGGCCTTGTTATAGCCGCCACGGATCCGGAGGAAGTCAGTGACTTCCCAGTCGCCCATGGCCTTCCAGGTGAAGGCATTGCCGGTCGTATTATAATGCGAATTACGCACGCCGAGGTTGAGCTCGAAGCTCTTGACCAGCGGAAGGTCCGCCAGCACCGGAATGGCCAACTCGCCGTAGAACTCATCCACACGAATGAGACCCCGTGAGTTGCCGCCCGGATAGATGCCGATCGCCTGATCCTGGAACGATGTGCCCTGCGATGTGAGCGTATCGTTCTGGAACTCATAGCGATTCTGGCGGTGGCTCGCACCGACAGATGCGCGCAGTTCACCAGCAGGCAAGCTGAAGAGGCTGCCCTGTGCGTTCGCCTCGAACACGGTCTGCTGCATCACAGCGCGGTTCTTCAGGTCGGCACGGATTGCGTCGAGGCAATCCTGGGAGATTGTTGCAGCCTTGTTGAACGGGTTGAAACCGCTGGTGCAGGTTGCGGACGCAGCGCCAAAGCCACCGAAGGCGCGGTTGCCTTGTGCACGGAAGCCAGCGCCCCAGTTCGGAGAGCCGATCACTGCGCGGAAACGCTCAAGCGATGCGGTGCCGGTAATGAGCGCGTTGGTCTCTGACTCGCCCTGTGAAGCATAAGCATCCCAGGTCCAGTCAGTGCCCGGAATCTTGCCTTCCAGACCAGCGACCAAATTATAGGTGAAGACGTCGGTGCGCCCTTCGCGATTTGCGTAGTTCAGATAATAGGTCAGCTGCCAAGGCGCCGTCGGATCGGGACGGCTGGCCAAAAGGGATGCCAGCTCAGTGGGAATGGCGCGACCATCAACCGGAATCAGCGCCGACCAGCCATTCACAGAAGGCGAAGGCTGTTGAACAGTGCGGGTCTGCACCCGGGTGAACGTTCCCTGTGCAAAAACGCCAACCCAGTCGTTGATCTCATATTTGCCGCGTGCATACATGTTGTAGCGGTTGAGCGGCAAAACGACCAATTCATCCTGGAAGTTCTGGCCAAGCGTGCCATCTGCCTGACGCTTCCACTTCAGACCCGTCAAATCACCCTTGAACCGGCCTGCGCCGCCGGGAGGGCTTTGGAAGAAGCCGGTGAAGGCGGTATTATCAGTGTTGAAATAGAAACGGCTCGAGTTGAAACCAGTTGGCACTCTGATGACGGGATTGCTGCCCGGAACGTTGACAAAGTCACCCGGAACAACATTTGTGCCGAAGATCGCATCGACGCTGGCCTGGCTTGGATTATTGCCGCCAACTGGCTGGAAGCCCGAGGCATCAGGGAAAAACTCAGTGCCGGTGAAGCGCGGATCCTGCCAGGCCTTGCGGAACCATGAGCGGTCACGGCGATAGGCGGCTTCACGATCATTCATCGAAAGACCGATGGTGATGTTACCGCGGCCATCAGCGAAGTTGGTGCCCATGATACCGCTGATCGAGAATTCGCGACCGTCACCACGCTGGGAGATGCCCATCTGCGTATCGATCTGCAGACCCTGGAAATTCTTCTTCAGGATGAAGTTGACGACGCCGCCGACAGCATCCGCACCGTAAGTTGCAGAAGCGCCGCCCGTGATCACTTCCACGCGCTCGATGGCTGCGGATGGGATCGTATTGATGTCGACCACGC
>CAMLFF010000217.1 GCA_946479185.1 uncultured Sphingobium sp. | reverse complement strand
CCCATAACGGCAATTGCGGTTCCGGGATCATTCACGGCGGGCGACAGGGCGCGGGATGCGATTTCTGACATGACCACCAACCCCAACCGCGGATCATGATCGAACTCGCGGCGATGATCGATGGTGAAGGCCTCGCAGACCTGCGCGCTGCTCTTCTCGTCGCTCGTATCGAGCCGCGCAATCTCCCGCGTCGTCGTCACGAACGACCCCGGCATCACTTTGACGTCTATGACGCAGTCGAGGCGGCTGGCGACGTCGTTCAGAAGGTCCAGATCGATATGCGTGATATAACCGATCTTCTGGGCGAGCACGACATGCCTGCCCGCATCCTCTTGCGGCGTTGCTTGCACGGCAACGGCAAAGCCGCAGCGATCAATGGCGCTGATAGTCACCTTCTCGACGCGATCGATGGTGCTGCCCACCCGTCCGAAATTGGAGAGATGGCCAATCCAGCGCAGCAATGTGATGACGATGATGACGATCACGAAGATCGTGCCGATGAACAAGATCACCCGGCCCGACTTGCCATAGGCGCCAGTCGACAAGGCGCAAATGCCCACGATGGCGAAGAGGAATGCGCCAAGAAAGGTGGAGAGCGCATTTTGGGCGGTGGAGTCTTCAACCAGCAATTGTGCCGCGCGCGGCGTGATTGCGTTACTGGCGGCGGAAAAGGCCGATACCATCGCGGTCAGGGAAAATGTCGTCACGGCAAGCATCGAGGATGCAAGGATGCCGAGGATATTATCGACAGCCTCGGACCCGATCTTGGCACTGATATCATAGGGAATATAGGGCGCGACAAAGGCGGCCAGCAGCGCCAGCGCCACCGAGAAGAGCGAGAACAAGGCCGCCCGGAACCAGATGCGGCGCAAAAGGAGACTGGCCAGCCACCGCCAGCGTGAACTCATGCCCAAGCGACTGCTACTGCAACAGGAGTCGGTGACTTAGCCAACCCCTCAATCCGGGAGCGCATAAGCGACAAGTTCGTCTCCGATCGGTGTCTCCATGAAATGATGGCCTCCCGCCATGATCACGAGATATTGCTTGCCATTCACTTCATACACCGCGGGCGTGGCTTGACCGCCAGCGGGCAGTGTATCCTGCCACAGTGTCTTGCCCGTCTCCAGATCGATCGCCCGGATAAGATTATCAGTCGCAGCCGCGATGAAGATCACGCCGCCAGCCGTCACCACCGCGCCACCATTATTGGGCGTGCCGATGTTCAGGGGCAGCATCGACGGGACGCCCCAGGGTCCATTGCGACGCGCCGTGCCAAAGGGGCGATCCCAGATGGTGCGGCCGTTGCGCATATCGATCGCGCGAATGCCGCCATAGGGGGGCCGCTTGCAGAGCAGTCCGGTGAGCGGCAGCCGCCAGCCCGGATTAACCGATATGGCATAGGGCGTGCCCGCTTGCGGATCCTGCGAGCCATGCCCGCCCTCGCCCATGCTGCCGCCGCGCGCTTCCCCACGTGGCAAGGGGAAGCCCAAACGTTCCGCCTCAGCCCGTGGCACCAGCCGATTGTAATTGGGCATATTATTATAGTTGGCGACGATCACGCCCCTGACCGGATCGATGGCAATGCCGCCCCAATCCGTGCCGCCATTATAGCCGGGATACTCGACAAAATGCCGGTCGGCGGTCGGCGGCGTGTACATGCCGCGATATTCGGCACGGCGGAACTGGATGCGGCAGATCATCTGATCGATGGGCGACATGCCCCACATGTCCCGCTCCTTCAATTCCGGGAAGGCAAGCGTGTGATAGCTGGAGAAAGGCTGCGTCGGACTGCGGCGCTCCGACTCGACACCTGTGCGGGGAACGCGCCGCTCCTGCACCGGAAAGATCGGCCGCCCGGTGCGACGATCCAGCACATAGATATCGCCCTGCTTGCTCGGCAGGATGAGCGCGGGAACCGTCCCTTCGTTCACAGGGAAGTCGACCAGCGTGCCTTGTGCGCCCAGATCATAGTCCCATACATCGCTGCGCACGGTCTGGAAGCGCCAGCGGGGCTTCCCTGTCGTCACATCGATGGCAACGAGCGAGGTTGAAAAGGCATCTTCCTGTGGCCTGCGGCTACCGCTCCAATAATCGACAGCCGAATTGCCCATTGGCAGATAGACGAGCCCCAGCGCTTCATCGCCACTTGCGATCGTCCACATATTCGGCGTGCCGCGCGCATATTCCTCACCTTGCGGCGGGTCGCCGGTCCATTGCGGGTTGACCATATCCCAGGCCCAACGCTTGGCGCCCGTCACGACATCGAAGCCCTGAATGACACCCGAAGGCGCGCTGCGCTTTTGCCCATCGAGCACTTGATGCCCGGTGACGATCACGCCACGCACGATGGTAGGCGGGGATGTAATCGACACCATGCCGGGCGCGATTTCACCCATGCCGCGCTTGATATCGACGGCGCCATTGGTCCCAAAGTCAGGACAAACGCGACCAGTCCGCGCATCGACAGCGATCAGTCGGCCATCGAGCGTTCCCTCGATGATCCGCGTTGCGCACAGCTCGCCCGCCGCAACGCCCTGCACGGCATGATAAGCGACACCGCGACATGCAGCAGTATAGGGGATCCACTCCTTTGCGACCTTCGGATCATAGCGCCACCGCTCCTTGCCCGTGGCAGGATCGAGCGCGATCAGGATGTTCGTCGCCGAGCACAGATAGAGCGTGTTGCCGACCTTCAGGGGCGTCGTCTCAGCGCCATATTTGCTCTTCGTCGGGTCACCTGCTGGCATGTCGCGCGTGTGATAGGTCCAGACGCGCGAAAGCTTTTCAACATTGTCAGGCGTGATCTGGCGGAGCGAGGAATAGCGCTGCGCTGCATAACTTCCGCCATAAGCTGGCCAGTCTGTGCCCGGCTTCAACAGCGAGGGATCTGCGACAGTCGAGGCAAGCATGGCCGGGAGCGCGCCCGGCTGAGCCCTGTTCATAAGCGAGATGGAAAAGCCGGCGACCGCTAGAATGAGCAGTACGCCACCGCTCGACGCCAGCACGGCGCGCCAACGCCAGCGGTCTGGCTGCAATATTGGCAGGATCATCAGCACAAGGATGAGCAGGATTGAAGGGCCGATCGCAAAAGGGATCAGCCCCCAGCCGTCCCGCCCGGCTTCAGCAAAACCCCAGATGATCGAAAAAATATAAGTGGCCAGGTAGACCCACGCGCCAACGACCCTGCCACGGATCAGCAGATATCCCGCAAGCAGCAGTCCAAGCCCGGCGATGAGATAATAGAGCGCGCCGCCCAGGATCGCCAACCATGTCCCGCCAATGGTCAGGACAATTCCGATGAGCGCCAGAATCGTACCAACGATCATCACTGCGGCGGACCTGTGCCCGCGCCTCGCCTGTAGGTCTGACATACTACCCTCCGTTCTACATGAACCGGCGTTCAGCTAATCAGTTCCATTTTCCCAACCTCTCACCGCGCGCCCTTGCTGGAAGCAGCGAGCGCGATATCCCACGCCGAGCCATCTTGAGCGTCCGAGAGCCTAAGTCATTGACATGAAAGGTCCGGCCGTTTCATCACGCCTCCGACCATTTAGGAGGTAGTCATCGAGCCCGCATCAGTTGAACCTGCGACCACGCAGCGGGCTCCCCGCGCAAAGATCAATCCACCGGTCTTTTTCACATCGGCTGCGCTGATCCTTGCCTTCGCATTGTTTGGCGCCCTCTTCCCGGCGCGGGCGGAGCGTTTGTTCGCCGCTGTGCAGGCGACCATCATCCTCGATTTCGGTTGGTTCTACATTCTGGCTGTCGCTGGGTTCCTGCTGTTCGTGCTGTTCTTGATGATCAGCCGCTATGGGGATGTGAAGCTTGGGCCTGACGACAGCGAGCCTGACTATAGCTATCTCTCCTGGTTCGCGATGCTGTTCAGCGCTGGCATGGGCATCGGCTTGCTGTTCTTCGGCGTGGCTGAGCCTGTGCAGCATTATGCGCTACCACCGGTGGGCGAAGGACGCACGATCGCCGCCGCGCGGGAGGCCCTTCCCCTCACCTTCTTCCATTGGGGATTGCATGCCTGGGCGGTCTATATCGTTGTCGGGCTTTCGCTTGCCTATTTTGCGTTCCGGCGCGGGCTCCCGCTCACCATAAGGTCAGCGCTGTTTCCTCTCATCGGTAACCGCATCAATGGCCCAATCGGGCATGCCATCGACATTTTTGCCGTCCTCGGCACCATGTTCGGCGTGGCGACATCGCTCGGGCTGGGCGTGCTGCAGGTCAATGCCGGCTTCCATTATCTGTTTGGGCTGCCAACGACCCCGCTGATCCAGATCATCCTGATCGCCTGCATCACCGGGCTGGCCACGCTCTCAGCGGCAGCGGGACTGGACGCAGGCATCAAGCGCCTCTCCGAGCTCAACATCATTCTCGCCATCTCGCTGCTGTTGTTCGTTCTGTTCGCAGGTTCCACAATCTTCCTTCTGCAGGCCTATGTGCAGAATATGGGCGCTTATCTCGGCACGGTCGTCCAGCGGACATTCCGTATGTATGCCTATGAGCCCAATCCATGGCTCGGCAACTGGACCTTGTTTTACTGGGGCTGGTGGATCTCCTGGTCACCCTTCGTCGGCATGTTCATCGCGCGCATCTCGCGCGGACGAACCATCCGCGAGTTCGTCGGCGGCGTCCTGCTAGTGCCGGTGCTGTTCACCTTTCTATGGATGACCGTGTTCGGCAACACCGCCATTGCGTTCGACCTGAGCGGTGAAGCTGCCATTGCGCAGACCGTGGCAAAAGATCTGCCGGTCGCGCTGTTCGAAACATTGTCGCATTTGCCATTTCCGTTGATCGCGTCGAGCATCGCAACCCTGCTCGTCATCACATTCTTCGTCACCTCGGCTGACTCGGGCGCTTTGGTCATCGATATGATCACCAATGGCGCTGCGGAGGATCCGCCGGTGTGGCAGCGCATCTTCTGGGCGATCTGCGCGGGGCTGGTGGCGGCTGTGCTACTGATGGCGGGCGGATTACAGGCCCTGCAAACGGCCGCCATTGCCAGCGCTCTGCCCTTTGCGATCATCATGCTGTTCATGTGCTACGGCCTGCTGCGCGCCTTGCAGACGGAAAGCCAAAGCGCATCGATGGACCTCTCCGTCGAGGCTGCGACGCAGTCATCCGAGCGCCCGGTCATGACGTGGCAGCAGCGGCTCGGTAGCATTACCAAATATCATGAGAAGCGCGAAATCGCTGCATTTCTCGGCGACACGGCTCGGTCCGGGTTGGATGAGTTGGCCGAACAGATGCGCGGCAATGGTCTGGCACCGGTTCTTGAGCATGACGCCGACCAGCTTGCCCTGACCATTCCGCATGGCGATCGGGGCGCATTTCGCTACATCATTCGTGCGCGCGGCTTCCGGGCACCGAGCTTCGCCTATGTCGAGACGCATAAAGGGCAAGAAAAGGAACGGCAGCATTTCCGAGCGATGGCCCATACCGCCGAAGGTGATCAGCCGCATGACGTGACCGGTTTCACGAAAGAGCAGCTCATTAATGACGTGCTTAGTCGTTACGCGCGATTCCGGCACATCAGACGTCTCGCTTGATGCAGGCGAACCTCACGAGCGCGTTTCAATAAAGACGTGGCCGCTCCTGAAGAGATTGTAGAACGATGTTGAAGACAGTGTCTCGCACCTTACGGCGGCTGTTCGCATCCGCAAAATCGCTCGGGCCTGCGGACGGCCC
>CAMLFF010000216.1 GCA_946479185.1 uncultured Sphingobium sp. | reverse complement strand
GGCGAGATGTGCATCAACTCGCTGAGTTTCTTCTGCGTGAGATTCGCCGCAGACTTTGCGAGAGTCTGCGCTTCCTGCGCAAAATGTGGCTGTGAAAGGGAAAGCGGCGGAAGTGAGCGCTCGAAATCGAGCGTTTTGGCGGGGGACAAGAGAGCAATCATGCAGTGCCGGTAGCGAGTGAGAGAGGTCGCGTCAAAAGCTGCAAACGCTCTACCCGCGATCGCCCCGAGCGATCATAGCAGGCGCGCCCTCATCCTGCGTTCTTGCGCCGCGTTTCCCAACCCTTTTTAGCCGCTGCAGATCGCTTCTCGGCGCTTTGGCTCGATCCACCGATCTTCCCGCCCTTGCGCGATGAGGCGTGGCTCTCGGCCTTACCGCGCCCTGAGCCGGACTTGTTGCCACCGCCGGATTCCTTGTTCACCGTCGCCCATGCCCGGCTTTCCGCCTCATCCTTCGAGACGCCGCGCTTCTCATAGCCCTTTTCAATATGCTCGGCTTTGCGCTTCTGCTTTTCTGCGTAGCTGGATTTATCTCCGCGAGGCATGACCTTCTCCTCATCTTCATCCTGCGTGAGGAACGACCAGGCGTCGTAATCGTGCCGGACGAGAAACGCACATTAAGACATGCTGTCGAAAATCCCGCTCGGCTCGGCGCGCGACTGGAACGAATGGCTGATTGCGGAACTGCATCCTTAACAGTTCGCAATCGAAAGGATCACCATGCTCAAGGCCCTGCCGCTCAACTGCACTTTGAAAAGCGACGCGAGCGAAGCCTCCTCGACCGACGCTATGATCAAACTGTTAGCCGCAGCGTTTGGCGAACATAAAGTTTCGGTGAGCGATACAGTGCGTGTCGCGGCGCTCAACATCAAACCCGGCGTCACCTCTGACGAAGGCGAAGACGATGATTGGCCAGCACTGCGCGAAAAAATCCTCGCGCATGACATCCTCATTCTGGGCGGACCAATCTGGATGGGCCAGATCAGCAGCGTCACCAAGCGCGTGCTGGAACGCATGGACGCCTTCCTCTCCGAGACAGACGATGACGGACGGATGCCGAGCTATGGGAAGGTCGCGGTCGCGGCCATCGTCGGCAATGAGGATGGCGCGCATTTTTGCTCGGCGCAGATGTTTCAGGCGCTTAATGACGTTGGATGGACGATCCCTGCCTCCGCAGCCTGCTATTGGGTCGGCGAGGCGATGGGCTCGGTCGACTTCAAGGACCTGAAGACGACGCCGAAAAAGGTGAAAGAAACGGCGGAGATGGTGGCCAGCAACGCCGCGCATCTGGCCGCCCTGCTCAACAAATCCAATTATCCGGGGTAAAATGGTCGCGGCTTTCCAGCCCTAAACAGGGTGCCCCGGAGGGCTAAGCTATCGATACGCTTAGGAAAAACTGGAGCGGGCGAAGGGATTCGAACCCTCGACCCCAACCTTGGCAAGGTTGTGCTCTACCACTGAGCTACGCCCGCTCGGGCGGATCAGGATGTTGGTCCCGATCAGGTGAGGCGCGCAACTAGCACCGCCTTTGGGGGTCGACAAGCCCCTTTTGCACCCTCCCCCAAAGAATTCCGCTCACCCTTGCGAAACGCGCTCGCCAAGCCCCATATGTTGCCGCGATACAGGTGCACAGCAGGAGACGATCATTGGCCACCCTCGGGATGAGCGAAAAGGACAAGCAGGCGATTGCGGATTTTCGCCGCGATGTAGTGGACCCGTCGCAATCCAAGCTGGTGCTTGTGGACTTCTGGGCGGAATGGTGCGGGCCCTGCAAGCAGCTCTCGCCGATCATTGAGAAGATCGCCGCGGAATATGCCGATCGCGGCGTGCTGCTGGTGAAAATCAATGTCGATGAGAATAAGTTCATCGCCAGCCAATTCCGCGTGCAGTCCATCCCGACGGTCTATGCCGTGTTTCAGGGCCAGCCGGTCGCGGACCTCACATCGGCGCGCACCGAGGGGCAGTATCGCCAGATGCTCGACCAGATTCTCGCACAGCTCCCTATAGAGAGCGAGGCTGGGCAGATCGCTCAGGATATCGCACCCCTGCTTGCCATGGCGGAAGAGGTGCTGGCTGCAGGCGAAAATGAGCGGGCGCTATCCGTCTTTTCGCAAATCCTCGAGATGGTGCCGGACAATGCAGACGCGATTGGCGGCCAGCTGCGCGCAATGGTCGCGCTCGGCATGCTCGATGAGGCGGATGCCTTTATTGCTGACCTGCCCCCCGAGCTTGCCAAGGATGCGGCAGTCGAGCGCGGGCGTGCAGCGATTGCACTCGCCCGCACCGCCAAGCCCGGCGTCGATGTGGCGCCACTCAAGGCGCGCGTGGAGGCCAATCCCGACGATCATGAGGCGCTGTTTGAGCTGGCGGCTGCCTATATGGCCAATGGCGATCGCGATTCGGCTGCCGATGCGCTGCTGAGCAGCGTCGCGCGAGACCGCGCATGGGAAGACGGCAAAGCCAAGGCGCAATTGCTGCAATATTTCGAGGTGGTCGGGCTGGAAGATCCCTGGGTTTCCAGCCAGCGCCGTCGCTTGTCCCAGATCCTGTTCGCATGATCCGCGCATGAGCCGGCGCATCTCCATCTTTCCGCTGGGCGGCGCGGTGCTTTTTCCGCGCATGCACTTGCCTCTGCACATCTTTGAGCCGCGCTATCGGGCGATGGTGAGCGAGGCGATGGCGCGCGATCAGCGCATCGGCATGATCCAGCCCAGCGGGCCGGGTGACCCCTCCCCGCTCTATTCGGTGGGTTGCATGGGCCGCATCTCCGAAATTGAGGCGCTCGATGACGGGCGCTTCAACATCATCCTCGCTGGCGAGCGCCGCTTCCGCGTGCAGCGCGAGTTGGATGTCGTCACATCCTTTCGCCAGGTAGAGGCAGAACTGTTCGAGAGTGATGGCGGCGATCCAACCGTGCTCGCCTCAAGCGAGCGCGCGGCGCTGGAGGAAGAAGCGCATCTTTTCGCCGATATGCTGGGCTATGCAGTGGAATGGGATGCGGTATCCTCACTCGATGATGAGACGCTGGTGAACGCCATAGCGCAGATCGCTCCATTCGATGTTGCCGCCAAGCAGGCGCTGCTGGAGGCGGAAGATTTGCCCGAGCGATCCGAACTCACGATCCAACTGATGCAGTTCATGCGCCATGGCGAGGCGAGCGGGACGAAACGGCTGCAGTGATTAAGAGCGTCAGGCGGGCGTGCTCTCTGGCGGGAAGAGGACCGGTACATCGCCCTCCTGCCACGGCGCGAACCGCATCATGCTCGTTTCGAACAGGGGCGATGTCAGATGCCCCGTCAGCCAAACCTTAAGGTGCGGGAGCGACTGCGCTTGGAACCATACCGCGTCGACCGCGGAAAATTGCCGCACAAAGGGCATGATCGCCATATCAGCTAGCCCGCGCGCGGCGCCACAGAGCTGGCCCTGCTTTGCCACCCGCGCATCAAGATCGCGCAAAAAGGCCAAGCCTAACGCCCGATGCGCCAGCGGATCGCTCTCATGTCGCTCAGGATATTTGTACCGATCAAGATCCTGTTTGAAGGGGCCATCATTGCGCGCGATCAGCGCTGGGTCATCACGCCTCAACCACGTCTCAGGGTCACCCTGCCCCAACGCCCAGTGCATGATATTAAGACTCTGATCCACAATCTTACCATCGGGCATTACCAGCACCGGAACCGTGCCCTTGGGGGAGGCAGCAAGCATGGCCTCCGGTTTGGCTGAAAGCTTCACCTCGCGGAGGTGACAGGCAATGCCACTGACAGCCACAGCCAGACGCGCACGCATAGCGTAGGGGCAGCGACGGAAGCTGTAGAGGATGGGGTGCAAAAACATGGCTCGGATGACTTAACCCGCAACGGAGCGTGCGTCGAGATCGCGCCTGGACCACGCGGCGAACCGGTTGAGGCCCACGCCCTATTGGTGTATTTGGGATCGGGGTGATTGGGGGATCAATATGGCGACGCAGGCTGCACCACGTCCAACTTATGGCCGGGACGACCGCTTCTTTCTAAAGATGGCCGTCGCGATGGCGCTGACCATCTTCGCCGGCTTCTCGTTCCAGTTGGCCACGGGCCGGTCCACGTTTGCCGCGCCACCGGTCGTCCATGCCCACGCGCTGGTCTTTTTTGGCTGGGTCGCGCTTTATGTTGCTCAGAATGTCCTCGTCACGCGCGGATCGATGACGCTGCATCGCAGGCTTGGCTGGCTCAGTTGCGGATGGGCGCTGGCCATCATGGTTCTCGGCATCTACACAACCATCGCAACGGTGCGTCGCGGCACCAGCCCATTCTTCTTCGAACCCGCCTATTTTCTGGTTATGAATGCACTCTCCGTGCTGTGCTTTGGAGCGCTGACCGCCGCCGCGATCATGTTTCGGCGTCAAACCGCCTGGCATAGGCGACTGCTTTATTGCGGAATGGCCGTTCTCACCGGCCCCGCTTTCGGAAGGCTGCTTCCCCTACCGCTCATGATCCCGCACGCCGGATGGGCGGTGTTTGCCGCAGTGATGATCTGGCCTGTCTTCGGTGTCATGGCTGATCGCCGTCGGCATGGGACTGTTCACCCGGGCTGGTGGTGGGGCATCGGCGCAATAACAACCACGCAGATTGCAATGAGCCTCATCGCTTACAGTGCGCTCGGCGTCGATATGTATGAAGCCGCCGTTCGAGGCTACCCCGGCGCGGCGACTGCCCCGCTCGAGTTCCCAGCCCCGCCGACAGGGCCGTTGGTTACGGCGCGATAGGCTGAACTCTTATGGCTAAACGAAATGGGGCTGTCCGATTGGTGTCCGGAGCGTTGGGCTAAATGTCGGCGAGCAGCCGCGCGTGACATGCCATCCGTGGCGGTTGCGCCCTCTAGAACTGACATCCACCATAGTCAGTATACGCAGGATGTTTCTTGGTCGGCGACGAAGGTCAGTGGCATGCCCAACTCCGCTGTGAGGCACTATCGGCTCAGGGACTTGAGCCGACTAGCGCCAAGTTTCGGCATGAGCTTAATACCACAGTAAAAATGCGGCTCCCACATTACCCCAAATTTCAGAAGCTCCGCTTTAGCGTGACAGCCCATTCGCGCGGTCGAGCCGGGCGCGCTTGGATGGCCTGTGTCGAACCACGATTGTCGAAAATGCCGTCATAATAGAGGCGGTCCGTCAGGTTGGTGACCTCCAGAGCGACCTGCCAATCCTCGGAAGGGTCGCGATAGGTCAGCCGCGCATTCACCACTGTGCGACCCGGCACGACGTTGAAAGGCGGTCGGTTGACGGCGGTGTTGAAGTAATCGCTCTGCGAATTGATGTCGACCCGCGGCGTCAATGTGCCAGCGCCAGCCAGATCAAACTCATATTGCGCACCGATGCTCCAGCGCCACTCCTGCACGAATGGCGCCTGCATGCCCAATGTGATGCCCGCACTGGCGCCCAGCGGGGAAATCGACTCATACTCAAAATCGAGATAGCCGAGCGAGGCATCGATCATCAGGCCGCGCATCGGGCGCAATGTCGTCTCGACTTCAAAGCCCTTCAGATTGGCTTGTCCCGCATTGAGCGGCAAGGCGCAGGGCGTCGCTGGCACCGTCGGACACGTCGCCACGCTCACCAAGATGTCGTTATATTTGTTGTAGAATGCCGAAACGTTCAGACGCAGCAGCCGCTCGAAAAGATCGCTCTTGAAGCCCAGCTCATAGGCCGTCAGCGTCTCTGGCCCATG
>CAMLFF010000215.1 GCA_946479185.1 uncultured Sphingobium sp. | reverse complement strand
TCAGCCGCATCGGCGGATGCTGGACGATGTGGATGAGCGAAGGCTCAATCCCCTGAGCCAGCAGCGCATCACGCGTCTTCTCGCCATGCACGATCAGCGCATCGAAGCGCCGCAGCAACGCCCCATAGCCGCGCCCCTGCACACCCGAATGGCCATCCCCGTGGAAAGGCTGGGCATTATGGACGGTATGAACCAGCGCCGTGCGCGACGCGAGACGCTGGAGTAGCCAGGCGTCCGCTGTCGCAAAAGGCAGCCATTGAAAATGCGTCACATCGCCATCCAGCGCGCTGAGCGAACCAAAGCGCGCATCCAGCGCATAATCCAGCGCCTTCACCGCCTGCCCCGCCCGCTGCTCGCCAAGCATAGGCCGCAACCGCTCACCGAGCCGGAAGAAGCGGGCCTCATAACGATAGCGCTTGGGGACGATCGCGTCCGTCTCCCGCATCGGGCGCCCGAGCAAAGTTACCTCATGACCCCGCGCCGCAATCGCCTCACACAGGCCATCATCATAGCGCGCCGTAAACAGCGAGGGGTCGACAATCGCAATCTTCATTCGCCCCTCCCGCGCACCAGATTCGCAAGCAAGCGCCCATGTAGCAAGCCGAGCACAAGATGCACGCCCGCATAAATGGTTATGAAGGCCAGTGACAGGCTCCACCCGAGGGTCTGCGCGGCAAACACGGCCAATGGCACACTCAACAGGCTACCGGCGAGCAAAAGCATGGAAGGCCGCACCAGCGCAGCGAACCGCCCCAAACCCCATTGCAAATAGACAGAGACGCAGATGAGGCACAGCCCAAACAGCAGCCCAGCGATCATATTGATTTCAGCACTTTGCAGGATGAGGTTTCCATCGAAAATGATGCTGGCCACCCATCCGCCGAGCAGCAGCACGGCGACAGCGGCGCCGCTGGTCGCCCCCAGCGCCCAGATCATGCAGCGCCAGATCGCCTTGCGCACCGCCACGCCATCACCACCAAAGGCAGCGCGCGTAAGGCCGGGCAGCACCGTCTCGGCCAGCGCGCGGATGATGGCGGACAAAGCGCGTGAGAGCTTGAACACAAAATCGAACAAAAGCAGTGGCCGGTGGTCCGATGTTGCCGCCGCAATTGTAAAGTAAGGTGCGTTATAGGCCGCCACATCGCACAGCGTCAGCACACCCGTCCGCCCGAAATCTGCCAGATAATGCGCGCGGATATGCGCCGCGCCTGCCCTCGCGCCGAGCCATTGTGCAGTCACCATGCCGAGGCTGGACTGCACCGTCGCGAGACCTGCCCACAAGATTGCTAATGCGAGACCAAGCTGGAGCAACACGGATACCATGAGCGGCAATCCAATGAGCGCGGCCAACAAAAGCGCAATGCCGGACACGCGGCGAATGAAATCAAGCGCTTCCCACCAGAGATTATGATCGAGCGCCGCAAGCGTGCGCCGAGCCAGCAACGTCAACAGGTTGATCGAAGCAACGCCATAGAAGGCAATGAAAAGGCCCGGATAATTGGTCTTGAGCAGGCCAGTGGTCATCGCGACCCCGATCAGCAGCGCGCCCAACAAAATGATGCCGCCGAGCAGCCAGAGCAAGGCAACAATCTCTTCCGAGCGGAAATTACCCTCGCCTGCCACCCGGTCCCGCCGCAGCCGGCTATAAGCGATCGCGGAGATTCCAAGCTCCGCCGAAACGGTGAAGTTTGCAAATGCCACCAGCAGCAGAAACGCGCGGAACTCGTCCATCGGCAGCAGGCGCACGAATACGAAGGTGACGACGAAGCCCCAGAGCATCGCAAGGGCCACATTGCTAAGTTTGGCGATGGCAAGCAGGCCGGATCGGCGCTCCAGCGTCCCGGCCAGTGCGGCCAGCCCGGCGATCAACGATGCACGCCCGTCATTATGGCCGGCGCGCGCGGAAAAGCGTGTCTGCCAAGCCCATGCGCCGCACCGTTTCCGCGGGTAGCCTGGCTGCATCGATCAGATCGACCTCCAGCCCCGCAGCGCTGATGCGATCGGCGAAGTCGCGGCCATATTGGCGCACATGATCCCATTGGCCAAAGCGCTGCTCCCGTTCGCGGCCGGAAAGATCGCTCGGGCCATCCTCGCTCGGCTTGTTCCACAGCGGCACGAGCAGCCATGCCTCGCCGCCCGGCTTCAAGGCGCGGCGCATATTGGCGAGCACGACGGCGTCATCCGGCACATGCTCCATGACATGGCTGGCATAGATGCGGTCGAACCGCTCCTCGTCGGCCATCGCCATCAGATCGAGCTGCTGCATGCCGGGCACATTATATCGGCTCGGGTCGATATCGGCAGGCACATAGTCACCAGCATAGGCGCGGAAGCGGCGCACGAGGCTGGCTTCATTGGGCGCGCAATGGAGAATGGCGGCCCATGCCGGGGCCTTGATGACACCATCATCAAGCAGTGCATGCATCAGCCGCTCGCGGGGCGATGAGTCGCACAGCAGGCAGCCCCATTCCGCCTCATCGCCATAGCGATAAAAGCCCACGACATCCTTGCGGCAGGCCGGGCAATAGCGGTCGCGCGTGCCGCCAAGCGCCGAGCGCACGGCAAGGCTAGCACGCGAAACATGCTTGCCCACAGCCTTCAAAACGCGTTGGGTCGTGATCATCGCGCGAGCCTATACAATCCTGCCGCATGAAAGCGAGCAGAACCGCGCGATCTTAACGCAAAATCAGTCGCGCGACTTTGCAGGCGCCCACAGGGTGAAGGTCTGCCCCCGCATGGCGCGCAACACGCCCTTGAGCGTCGCAACATAAGCCAGCAGCAAATCCATGATCGCGGCGATGGGCCCACGCCGGAAGTTGGCGCCAAGCAGGCCGCAGAACAGCGCCGCCGCAAGCAGCGCAATCGCGGCAATGGGCGAGATGCGCCAGGCGAGCACGAGGGCTGCGAGCGCGCCGATCCCCATCCACGCCGCACCAAACCAGCGGATGATCTTGCGGGAGGTGTATTTAAAGCGATCGAGCCGGGTCATTGCGCGCAATTGCGGGCGCAGATGCTGGTGCGTATGCCAGCTGCGCGTCGCGATGCGCACCTTGCGGCGATATTCATCCTCGCGACGCGAGACCATCATCTCCCGCGCGATCACATCCTTCGCCTTAATGAGCCGCTTGCCCCCGAACACGACCGCCATCGAGACGGTAAGATCATCCAGCACGCTATCGGGGAAGTCCGGGTAAAGGCTGCGGCGGATCGAGAAAATAGAGCCATCCGCCCCCATCACATTGCCGGTGCGCGACTCAAGGTCTTTGAGCTGCTCCTCGATACGCCAGTAAAGCGCGCCGACGGAAGCGGAGGCACTGCTCTGCGCACCGCCATAATGCAGTGAGCCGAGGACACCGCCAACCTGCGGGTCGCGGTAATAAGGCAGCAGCGCGTCGATGGCGTCTTCATCCAGTATCACGTTTGCATCGCTGAAAATCAGCACGTCGCCCATCGCCTTTGCCGCCAGCAGCTTCATGCCATGCGCTTTGCCGCTGCGCCCAGGGCCATGCACGACATGCAGCATGTCGCTTGCTTCATCGAGCAGAGCGCCAGTGTCGTCCGCTGAGCCATCGTTAAAGGCAAGGACTTGCAACAATGGGTAGCGGGCCTTGAGAGCGCGGATATTGGCGATCTTCGCAGAAAGGGACGCGGCCTCATTATAAGCGCAGAACAGCAGGGATGCTGAGCTGGGCGCCTGCCCCTGTTCTGCGCGCAAGGGGCGCACCGGCAAGCAGCGTAAAATCGCCGGATAGAAGAGAAACGGCCACAGCAGCAGAACCGCCGCCACCACCATCACCGCGATCAGAAGCAGATCAATCACGCGCCGCGCTCCTTAAAACGCATTGTCATGCGCCAGCACCCGCAGCGTGGCGGCAATGATGCGCAGATCACGCCAGATCGACCAGTTGGTCACATATTCAAGGTCCGATTGAAGCCGGTTGATCAGATCCTCATGTCGGTCCGTCGGGCCGCGATGCCCGCGCACCTGCGCAAGGCCTGTCATGCCGGGCTTGATGCAATGGCGCGCCCAATAGCGGTCATCCACTTCCCAATAGAGGCTATTCGCGGCCTTTGCGGCGGGCGCATGAGGCCGTGGACCTACGATGCTCATGTCGCCGCCCAACACATTGAAAAGTTGCGGCAATTCATCCAGACTAGTACGCCGCAGGAACGCACCGATACGGGTCACGCGTGGATCATCTTTCTCAGTCAGCTTCTCCGCGCCTTGATCCGTTTGGGCCATGTGCATTGTGCGGAATTTCAGGATCAAGAAGGGCTTCGCATCCTTGCCGATGCGCAATTGGCGGAAGAAGACTGGCCCCGGCCCGGAGAGCTTCACGGCAATCGCCCCGCCAATCAGCAGTGGCGAGAGCAGCAGCGTTGCGGGCACGCCGATCGCGAGATCAAGCAGGCGCTTCACGATGCGATCGCGGAACAGCAGCGGCCCGCCAGCCACCACAACGGTGGGATGATCGGCAAAAGTGCTGACCTTGGCGGGCACAAACCGGCTCATCTCCGGCACCATGATCTCGCCCTTTGCCGAGAGCGCCGTGAGCGCGATACGCCACGCCTCGATCCGCTCGGGCGGGCAAGCCACCACGACGCGCTCTGCCCCGCCAACGCCATGCGCCAACCGCTCTGCCATCGCCGCATCGCCGATCACAGGATCAAAGCCGATCTGCGCTGCATCCACGCGCCAGGCATCATGCGGCGTTTCAATCTCCACGCCATCAACCAGCAGCACGGTGATGTGGGGCACTTCCCCCACCAGACGTATGGCGCACCAATCGATCAGCCGCCTCGCCCAGAACAGCCCTACCGCCGACAGGCCAAGGCCAACAATGAAGGTGAGGCGAGAGAGCTGATCTGCAATCTTGCCGAAATAAACGATGATGAGCATCAGCATGGCCGCCTGCACAAGGCTCCACATCGCCTTGAACGCGCTGGCCCGGCCATTGCCGATCATGCGGATACCATACACGCCGCCATTGATGGCGATCAGCGCGTAAACCGGCGCGATCATCGCAAACATCACCACGCCATGCGGCTTGCCCGGCTCGCCCTGCAGCGATCCCAGCACCAGAAAATTGGCAAGCGTGAAGGCAAGCCCCAGCACCATGATGTCGATCAGGATGCTGAGCAGATAGAGGCGCAGGCGCGCCACTTCCTTGGACGGCGCAGGTTTCGCTGTCATCGTTCCGCGCGCTATGCGGGGCCACGGGTCAGGTCAATCGTATTTATGAGGGCTCTCAGGCTCGATCGAGCGGTCAGGCGCTGCAACTCGTCCCGCTGGAGGACGCAAAAGCGATCAAGACGCTAGTAATAATCTGGTTACGCTTTTATGACGGCTTGTGAATAAAATGATCAATCAGACGCGCCCCGCCACCAAGCCCATCGAGAGGATTCAAAAGAACCTCCTTGCGGCGCCTGAACGCCGGCTTCTCAACTGGTTGTGCAGCATCCTGCCCCAGTGGGTGACGCCGGACAAGCTCACCTCGCTCGGCGTTTTCGGCGCGGTCGCGACGTTCATTGGCTATGCGGCGAGTGGCTACAGCAAGACTTGGCTGTGGCTCGCGATCATCGGCTACTTCCTGCAATGGTTCGGCGACTCGCTCGATGGCAGCCTTGCGCGCTATCGGCGGATCGAGCGGCCATCCTATGGCTATTTCATCGATCATAGCTGCGACGGCCTCGTGACCCTGCTCATCCT
>CAMLFF010000214.1 GCA_946479185.1 uncultured Sphingobium sp. | reverse complement strand
TGCCTGATGCCCTGCCACATTGCTTCCTGCGCCACGCGGACCAATCGGCGCGCGGCTGGCGGGGCATCGCCAACGATGTAGGTTTTGCTGGAATCCGCGATGAAGCCGTTTTTCTCCAGCGTGATATCCAGATTGATGATGTCGCCATCGCGGATGATCTCGTCTGGGTCTGGCACGCCATGGCACACGACATGATTGATCGAGCAATTGAGCACATATTTGAACCCATATTGCCCCTTGCTCGCTGGACGCGCGGCAAGATCCATCGTGATGAAGCGCTCGACGAGATCATTCACCTGCATGGTGGACAGGCCCGCCAGATTCTGCCCGTCCAGCATCTCGAACACGGAGGCGAGCAACTGACCGGAGATGCGCATGAGCGCCAGTTCGTCGGGCGTCTTCACCATCTTACGCAGCCAGTTGATCGGGCAGCGAGACGTGCGCACGCTCAAGCTGCGCCTTGACGATATCGTTGAAAGAGAGCGTCGGGTTGACCTCCGCCAGCATGCCGATTTTCATCCAGAATTCCGCCTGAGCGTTGATCGAGCGGCACATGACGGCGCTGGCACGACGGGCCTCCTCATGCAGTTCGTCATCCACTTTCACAATTCCCACGCAAACCTCCGCCATATGGTGCACATATAAATTATATACACATCATATGGCGGGGTCGAGCAAGACCGTGTGTTAAAAAGAGAGGTCGATCTGCCGTCGAACGGATGCAGGCACGGGCGCCTGCCGCGCCTCATCAGCCGATCGGGTAAGCTTGTTCAGCAGGAACTGGCCGAACGTCCACGCGCCCAGACCCGACTCCGCATTGATATGGCCCACAGCACCCGCGTCCGCCACACGACTTCCCCAGAATTGAGCGAGGCGGCGCACGCGGTGGAACTGGATGTAGGGATCATCATGGCTAGCCACCACGATCGAGGGGAATGGCAGCGGACCCTTGGGTGCCGGGCCAAATTGCTCGATGCGCGGATCGAGCGGCGCCACGTCAACTTCCGGCGGGGCCACTAACAGCGCGCCGATCACGGGGCTGCCATAGCTCGGCTTTTCCAGCGCTGCCCACCAGGCGACGGCAAGGCAACCAAGGCTGTGCGCGGCGAGAACGACCGGCTGCCCGGCATCGCGGATCGCTAAATTGAGATTGTTCACCCACTGGTTGCGATTGGGCTTGCTCCAACTGCCAAGATCGACACGCGCGACATTATCGAGCTCGCGCTCCCAGATCGTCTGCCAATGTGCGGGGCCGCTGCCATCAAGGCCGGGCACTGTCAGGATAAGCGGGCTGCTGGTGCTGCTACAATCAAACTGGACCATCGTCAGTCTCCTCTTGCGAAGGGAAGCAACCGGTCGACTCTGTATACGTTCCGATGATTAGAAGCTAATCTCAATTCAATTGATTGACAAGATCGCCATGCCGCAGATTTGCAACGTTTTGCGGCGCTAGAACAGCCGCGTGAGCATGTAGAAGAGTGCGCCGACCGCAGCTGAGGCCGGGATGGTGATGACCCAAGCCGTCATCACGCTTTGCGCGACACCCCAGCGTACGGCGGAAGCACGGCGGGCCACGCCAGCGCCAATCACGCAGCCCGTGATCGTATGCGTCGTGGAGACGGGAATGCCCATCAGCGATGCGCCGAACACGATGACCGATCCACCAGCCGACGCGCTAAAGCCCTGATGCTGAGAAAGCTTGGTGATGCGCGATCCCATCGTCTCGATGATCTTCCACCCGCCCGTCATCGTGCCGGCTGCAATGGCGATGTAGCAGGTGATCGCCACCCAATGCGGCACATGGAACTCGCCCTGCAGATAGCCGGTCGAGTAAAGCAGCACCGTGATGATGCCCATCGTCTTCTGCGCATCATTGAGCCCGTGGCTCACAGAATAAGCCGCCGATGAAACCAGATGCAGCGCGCGAAAGCTTCGATCCGCTGTGCGCGCGGGGCTTTTGCGGAACATCCAGCTGGTGACGAGCATCACCGCCATGGAGAGCAGCATGCCGAGCGTAGGCGAGAGCACGATAGCGATGAGCGTCTTGTTGAGGCCGCTCCACTGGATGCCGCTCATGCCCGCATGCGCCACGCCGGAGCCAATCAATCCCCCGACCAGCGCATGACTGCTCGATGAGGGAATGCCCTTGAGCCATGTCACGACATTCCAGAACATCGCGCCAATGAGCGCGCCGAAGATGACCGCTGGCGTCACCAACTCCTTGTCGATCAGCCCGGCCCCGACCGTCTCGGCAACCTTGTGCAGCGCGGGAAAGGCGAGCGTGAGGAAATAGGCTGCGAAATTGAAGAAGGCCGCGAAGATGACCGCCGTAACCGGGCCAAGCAGGCGCGTGGCTACCACTGTCGCGATGGAATTGGCGGCATCATGCAGGCCGTTCAGATAATCGAACGCCAGGGCGATGAAGATGAGGCCGACGAGCAACGGAAAGGCGAGCTCATGCATGAGCGCTGCCCTCAAGGCTGGCGAGGATCAGGACTGTGATAGCCATCGTCAGGCGTGATCGATCACGATACCGTCGATGGCATTCGCGACATCCTCCACCGCGTCGACGATCCGCTCAAGATGGTTGAGGATTTCGCGGCGCACGATGAAGCTCATCGGGTCGGTCGGGCCATGTGCGCGGAACGCTTCCTTGAGGCCGGCAGCATGGATGGTGTCGGCATGGCCCTCCATCCGCACGAGGCGCTCGGTCAGCTCATGCAGGCGCTTATGATTAGCGGGTACATCGCGCAGCAGGGGGATGGCTTCAGCAAGCACGCGGGTGGCATCCACGATGATCGCGGCCATATCCTTCATGCCCTGCTCGAACACGGTCACGTCATACAGGTCGATCGCGGCCACGGCGGCCTGCATCTCGTCAATGGAATCGTCCATCGAGCTGATCAGGCTGATGATCGCACCACGATCAAATGGCGTCAGGAAGGTCTGGCGCACCTCGCGCAGCATCTGGCGAATGATCTCGTCGGCGTCATTCTCGCGCTCGATCACTTCCTTGATATGATCTTCGCGATGCTCGCCATCGTGCAGCAGGCGGGAGAGCGCATCGGCGCCCGCCACCACAGTCTTCACATGCGCTTCGAACAGCTCAAAGAAATTGCCCTGCCGGGGCAATAGACGCTGAAACCAACCGAACATCCTGTTAATCCCCGATTTTCTGGCAACGGCATCGAAGAGAGACCCCCGCTTTGCCGCCATCTTGAGCTCCGATGCTGCGAAGGAGCGGATGAGATCGCGCAGATCATCCTCCTCCACGGCATAGGCTGCATCCTGAAGACTGAACCAGCGGCGCTCGCGCTCATGGCTCTCCTTCCACCTCCCCAGCTCGCGACTGACCGCGAGCGGAAACACCTCGACATCCACCATGAGCGACGCGCCATTCTTGCGCCGCTTACGATAACGGTATGAGCCAAGCGGCGTAGGGCAGACAGCGCCGATAACGCCCGCCTCCTCTTCCGCCTCGGCCGCCGCCGCCCGGTGAAGCACCGCGCCGGAGGAGACATTGCCTTTTGGAATAACCCAGCGCTTCGTTTCCCGAGAGGTGATCAGGAGAATCCTGATGGGCGCGTCGAGCGCGTCACTTTCGGCACGATAGGGCAAGGCGGCAATCTGTCTGATCTTCACTCTCCGGTCAGCGGGAGCCGGTCCAATGTTACACTTTCGTTACGGTTGCAATCTTCAATGCTCCCGGTGCATTCTACGATGAGGCGCAAGTGCGAAATAACGCACCAACACAACTCATATTGCCTTCGCCCGGAGAGAGGAACAAGCTAGCGTGATGGTCGCTCCCGTCCTTCCGTTCGCGCCGCCGCTTCGTCCGGCTTCGCCGTTGCGCGACGCGATCACAGCCGCGACAAGACGGCCAGAACCCGATTGCGTCGCCGCATTGTTGCCTGCTGCTCAAATGCCGCCAGACATGCAGACAGAAATCCACACCACGGCCCGCGCGCTCGTTCTGGCCATGCGCGCCAATCATAAGGGCACCGGCTTTGAGGCGATGGTGCAGGAATATTCGCTCTCCAGTCAGGAGGGCGTCGCACTCATGTGCCTTGCTGAAGCCCTGCTGCGCATTCCCGACGACGCGACCCGTGATGCCCTCATTCGGGACAAGATTGCACCGGGCAATTGGGCCTCGCATCTCGGCATCGGGCGTTCGCTCTTCGTGAATGCCGCGACCTGGGGCCTCGCGATCAGCGGCAAGCTGGTGAGCAGCGTGAACGATGCTGGCCTCAGCGCAGCGCTAGGCCGCCTGATCGCCCGCGCCGGGGAACCAGTCGTGCGCCGCGCTGTGGACCTCGCCATGCGCATGATGGGCGAGCAGTTCGTAACCGGCGAGACGATCGAGAAGGCCCTCGCCCGCACCAGCGCCAGAGAGGCTGACGGCTTCCTCTACAGCTTTGATATGCTGGGCGAAGCAGCCGCCACCGCGCAGGACGCCGCGCGTTACTATGCTGCTTACGAGAACGCCATACACGCCATCGGCAAGGCCGCGATGGGCCGCGGCGTCTACGCAGGAAATGGCATCTCCATCAAGCTCTCGGCTTTGCATCCCCGCTACGCCCGTTCACAAGCGGATCGCGTGATGGCCGAGCTCGTGCCGCGTATAAAGGCGCTCGCGCGGCTCGCCAAAAGCTATGACATCGGCCTCAATATCGATGCTGAGGAAGCCGACCGGCTGGAACTTTCGCTCGACGTGCTGGAAGAGCTGGCCATCGACCCTGCCCTTGCCGGATGGGATGGCCTCGGCTTCGTCGTGCAAGCCTATGGCAAGCGCTGCCCGTTCGTCATCGACTGGCTGATCGATCTCGCCCGGCGTACCCAGCGCCGCATGATGGTGCGGCTGGTCAAGGGCGCCTATTGGGATAGCGAGATCAAGCGCGCGCAGGTGGATGGCCTGGCGGACTTCCCAGTCTACACCCGCAAGCAGCATACCGATGTCGCTTACATCGCCTGCGCCGCCAAGCTTCTCGCTGCGAAGGAAGCCGTCTATCCGCAATTCGCCACGCATAATGCGCAAACGCTGGCGACCATCTACACTATGGCGGGCACAGGCTTTCGGCCCGGCGATTATGAATTCCAGTGCCTCCATGGCATGGGCGAAGCGCTGTATGAGGAGGTCGTCGGCTTCGACAAGCTGAACCGCCCCTGCCGCATCTATGCGCCGGTCGGCACGCATGAGACATTGCTGCCTTATCTGGTGCGCCGTTTGCTGGAGAATGGCGCGAACTCGAGCTTCGTCAATCAGATCGGCGATCAGGCCGTTCCGATCGAGCAGCTGATCGCCGATCCCGCGCAAGAGGTTGCTGCAATGGCAGCGCCCGGCGCGCCGCATCCGATGATTGCCCTGCCGCCGGACCTCTACGCGGATCGCCGCAATTCGCGGGGTCTCGATCTGACGGATGAGACAGTGCTGGCGCAGATCGGCGATGCACTTGCGCAAAACGCGGCTACACAATGGCACGCGGCGATGCCCGGATCGAACGGGGCGGCGCGCGACATCCTCAACCCCGCCGATCGGCGCGATGTGATCGGCACGGTCATCAACGCCAGCCCTGAAGAAGCCGCAGACGCCGCCTCTCGCGCGGCAAGCTCGGACTGGCCTGCAACACCGGTTGAGCAGCGCGCAGTTGCACTGGAGCGCGCCGCCGACATCATGCAAGCACGCATGCCCGCGCTGATGGCCCTGCTGATCCGC
>CAMLFF010000213.1 GCA_946479185.1 uncultured Sphingobium sp. | reverse complement strand
TTCCTGGCCCATGCCGCGGAAGTTACGCTGGGTGATCGATGCCGAGAGAATGAAGCTTTCAAGGCTGGAGAAGCCTGCGGACAATTGCAGCTCGCCCGTGGCCTTCTCTTCCACATTGGTTTCGAGCACGATGCGATCTGGCGCGGAGCCGGGCTTCTGCTCAATCTCCAACCGCTCCTGGAAGAAGCCGAGCGAGTTGATGCGATCCTGCGAACGGCGGACCTGGAAGGTGTTGAACGCGTCGCCCTCATGCAGGCGGAACTCGCGACGAATAACCTTATCCTGCGTGAGCGTGTTGCCGTTAATGTCGATCCGCTCGACATAAACGCGTGGCGCGTTCGCGATGCGGAAGCTGAGCGACATCGTCAGGTCTTCTTTACTCCGGTTGAACTCAGGCTGCACGTCAGCAAAAGCGTAACCGAAGAGACCGGCGGTCTGGTTCAACTGTTCGACCGTGTCTTCCACGGCCTTCGCGTTGTACCAATCGCCCTTCTTCATCCGCAGCGAGCGCGTGAGACCATCAGAACTGAGGTCACGAATGTCGCTCTTCACGGTCACATCGCCAAATTTATAGCGATCGCCCTCCTCCACCACATAGGTGATGATGAAGTCCTGCTTATTGGATGTGAGCTCGGCCACGGCGGAGACGACGCGGAAATCCGCATAGCCCTGCGTCAGATAGAATTGACGGACCTTCTGCTGATCATAGGCCAGCCGATCAGGATCGTAGGTTGTGCCCGACGAGAACACGCGGAACCAGCGTGATTGCTTGGTCGCCATCTCGCTGCGCAGCTGGCCATCGCCAAACTTCTCGTTGCCGATGATGTTGATCTGGCGGACCTTGGATTTCGGCCCTTCCGAAATCTCATAGACGATATCGACGCGGTTCTGATCCAGCTTGACCAGCTTGGGGTCGACGACAGCGGCAAAGCGGCCCTGACGGCGATAAAGCTCGATGATGCGCGCAACGTCGGCACGCACCTTCGAGCGCGTATAAATCTGGCGCGGGGCCATCCGGATTTCGGGCAGGATCTTATCGTCCTTGAGGCGCTTATTGCCCTCAAGCACGATGCGGTTGATCACCGGGTTTTCGACCACCTGAATGGTAAGCGCTCCGGCATTGTCCCGGATCTGCACATCGGAGAACAGCTCGCTCGCGTAAAGCTCGCGCAGCGCCTCATCGAGCGTTTCGCGCGTATATTGATTGCCGATCCGCAGCTTGGTGTAGGAAAGCACGGTGTCCGGCTCGAGACGCGCGGCCCCTTCTACCGTGATTGATTTGATCGGCGCGCTCACTGCGACTGGCGTGACCACGGGCGCAGCCGGCAGCGCGGACGCTGCAGGCGCGGGTTCGGCGGTCTGCGCGGAGGCGGACACGGCAGCGAAACTTGCGAGAAATGTTCCGCACAGGAGCAGAGGCGCGAGGCGTGCCTGCTTCGACGGAATTCGTCCTGTATCGTTCAAACTCTGCTTCCTCGCATAATCCAGATAGCCCATGCCCGACGTGGGGATGTGCGCGATGCTCCACTGCCCCAACCAGCTCAGCCAATCAAGCCGGTCAATCCACGCCACAGCCCGAATGACGCAAGATCGTTCAATGTCACAAAGACCATGAGACCGAGCAACAAGGCGAGGCCGGAACGAAAAGCGACTTCCTGAAAACGGGCACTGACAGGCCGACGCTGAATTGCTTCGATCCCGTAGAAGAATAAATGACCCCCGTCGAGCATGGGGATTGGCAATAGATTGATGAACCCCAAGTTAATCGAGATCAGCGCAATGAAGGCGATCAGCGCCTCCGGGCCCATTGCAGCCTGTTCGCCGGAGATTTGCGCGATCTTCAAAGGCCCGCCGAGTTCATCGACCGAGCGCCTGCCGATGATGATGTCACCCAGGCCGCTGGCCATCATGCCTATGAGGTCAGCTGTGCGGCGCAAGCCCACGACTGGCGCTTCGAGCAAGCCTACAGGCCGAGAGACCGACTCGAGGCTGCGCACGCCCAGAGCGCCAAAGCGATACTCATTGCCGAAGCGATCCTTCTCGACCATCTCGCCGATGATGACTGGGATGGTGCGAGGCTGGCCGCCTCTGATAATCGTGAGATCGACTTTTTCGCCCGGAATTTTCGTGACGACGACCTGGCGCAGCTCGGAGAAGAGTTCGACAGACGTTCCATCGATTGCGCGAATTTTGTCGCCCGGGAGAATGCCTGCCTTGGCAGCGGCCGAATTAGGCTCCACCGCCGTCACATCGGATGGCGTTACATTCTGACCATAAGAAAAAGCAAAGCCGGCAAGGATAATCGCAGCGAAGATCAGGTTGATAGCCGGGCCTGCAAGCACGATCAGCGCGCGCTGCCAAAGCGGCTTGGATGGAAAGGTGCGATTGCGCTCTGCTGCCGGAAGCTGCATCCATGCCGGATCGGACTTACTCGATGAGTCCATATCGCCAGCGAATTTGACATAGCCACCCAGCGGCAGCGCAGCAACGCGCCAACGGGTGCCGCGCTTGTCATGCCAAGCGAACAACTCCTTGCCAAAGCCGATCGAAAATGTCTCGGCATGGACGCCGAACCAGCGGCCAACGAGATAATGCCCCAGCTCATGGATGAACACGAGCGGGCCGATGACGAGCAAAAACGCCATGAACGTGAACAGGAAGCCAGGATTGTCGGTCAATTGATAAGCTCCGCTGTCAGCTGCTGAGCCATTGCGCGCGCTGACCTGTCAATGGCCTGAACGTCTTCGATTGTGTCGATTGCCCCTGCCCCGCACCGCGCAAGCACATCTTCTACAATGGCGCTGATATCGAGGAAACCAGCGCGTCCATCAAGGAAGGCCGCAACGGCGACTTCATTGGCTGCGTTGAGCGCTGCGGGATAGCCGCCACCAGCCTCAATAGCTTCACGGGCAAGGCGTAGCGCAGGAAAGCGGCCCTCATCGGGCGCCTCGAAATCGAGTCGGCCAATTCTGCCCAAATCGAGCGGCTCGCAGGGCGTCTCCATGCGTGCGGGCCAAGCCAGGCTGCTGGCGATGGGAATGCGCATATCCGGACTGCCGAGCTGCGCAATTGTCGAGCGGTCGCGAAACTCCACCATCGAATGGACCACGGACTGAGGGTGAACGAGGATAGAGAGGCGATCCAGCCCGACGGGGAACAGGTGGAACGCCTCGATGAACTCCAGCCCCTTATTCATCATCGTGGCGCTATCGACGCTGATCTTGCGGCCCATAGACCAGTTTGGATGTTTGACCGCCTGGGCGGGTGTCACCAGCCGCATCTCTTCGCGCGTGGCGGTTCGGAATGGCCCGCCGCTCGCCGTCAGCGTGATCTTGCGCACTTCGGAAATGTGTCCGCTGGCGAGGCACTGGAAGATGGCATTATGCTCGCTGTCTACCGGCAACAGGATCGCCCCGCTGCGCGCAACGGCGGCCATCATCACCTCACCTGCAGAAACAAGCGCTTCTTTGTTGGCGAGTGCCACCGTGCGCCCCTGCGCAATCGCAGCGAGCGTAGGCGCCAGCCCGGCGCAGCCAACGATGGATGCCATCGTCCAGTCCGCGCCCATTTCGGCAGCGTCGATGAGCGCCTGTTCCCCGGCTGCGACTTCGATAGCGGTGCCAGCCAAAGCCTGTTTGAGATCGGCATAGCGCGTTTCGTCCGCGATGACCGCCCGACGTGCGCGATGCTCGATTGCGGCGGCGGCAAGCTTGGCAACATCGCTTCCACCAGTCAGCACCAAGACCTGAAAGGCGTCCGGATCGCGACGGATCAGGTCCAGCGTCGATGAGCCGACAGACCCTGTCGCGCCAAAAATAGAGATGCTGCGCGGCGCTATCATGTTTGCCCAACCCAGCTCAGAATTCCGCACACCAGCGCGACGAGCAGCAAGCCATCGACCCTATCCAGCACGCCGCCATGCCCTGGAATGAGCGCGCCACTATCTTTCACGGTGGCACGGCGCTTCATCCAGCTCTCGAAGAAATCGCCGACTTGCGCAACGATCGCGAGGCCAGCCGCCGTCAATGCTGCCAAGATGACGAAGCTTGGCGCCTTCGCAAAGCCAATCCCTTCCGGAGAAGGCATGATCAATATGGCCGTTGCGACGAGCAGCGCGGAGGCAACCATGCCGCCGCCAAGGCCAGCCCATGTTTTCGACGGGCTGATCAACGGAGCGATCTTCGGGCCGCCAATCGTCCGCCCGGCAAAATAAGCGCCGACGTCCGTAGCGATCACGATACCAATCACCAAAATCCGCGCCGCGAAGCCCAGTGAAAGCAGCGCAAAGGCCGCGCCCGCGACATAGACCAGGCCGATGACCAGCCAGAGCGCCTTTATCCACGCGCTGTCGGGAAATCTCGAAACCAGTCCGCGCCACTCCCAAAAGGCAAGCGCTGCAACGAGCAGCACCAGCAACAGTAAGATGCCGCCCTCCGCCCACAGCGCCAGCCCCGCGATGAAGATGAGCACCAATCCGGATACCGTGCGGGTCGCAAGATCCGAGCGGAGGCGAGGCTCAGCCATCAGCGCCCGCCATATCGGCGTTCACGACGGCCATAGCTTTCAACGGCGGCGGCAAGCGCTTGCTCGTCAAAATCCGGCCAGAGCGTCTGGGTGAAGTAAAGCTCGGCATAAGCCGCCTGCCAAAGCAGGAAATTGGAGAGGCGTACTTCGCCGGATGTGCGGATCAGCAAATCAAGTTGCGGCAGGTCAGCGGTGTCGAGCTCCGCCTCTATCAGATCGGTCGTGATCGCCTGCGGATCGAGCAACCCGGCTTGCGCCTTGGCCGCGAGCGATCGGACGGCGCGCGCAATCTCATCCTGCGCGCCATAGTTCAGCGCCACGACGAGCGTGGACTGCGTATTCCCCGCTGTCTTCTGCACAGCCGCATCGACCATCGCAGCCGCATCAGCCTCGAACGCGTGATGATCACCGATGATCTTGAGCCGAATCCCCGCCTCGTGAATCTCGTCAATCTCGGACTTTATGAATTGCTTCATCAAGCCCGTGAGATCGGAAATTTCCTCCTCGGGCCGCTTCCAGTTCTCGGACGAGAAGGCATAGAGCGTTACGCATTCGATGCCGAGTTTGCGAGCGGCGCGCAACGTTCGGCGTACGGCCTCCGCGCCCGCTCTGTGGCCCGCGACGCGCGGCAAACGGCGAGCCTTCGCCCACCGGCCGTTGCCATCCATGATGATGGCGACATGGCGCGGCACTGTCCCCGGCTCCGAGCCCGTATCGGGCGCCGCAGCAGGCACAGTTTTTCGCAGCAGCTTAGGACGCAGCAAGCTCATGGCTAAAGCCCGTCTCCCCCGTTCAGGTCGAAGGAAAGACTATTTGCCAAGGATTTCCTTTTCCTTCGCCAGTGCCACGGCATCGAGATCGGCGATGGTGGCGTCCGTCATTTTCTGCACCTCGGCTTCGTGGCGCTTGCGTTCGTCTTCGCTGATCTCGCTCTTCTTCTCGTCAAGCTTGAGATTATCCATGCCATCCCGGCGCACGTTGCGCACAGCGATCCGTGCTGCTTCCGCATATTTACCGGCAAGCTTTGCAAGCTCCTTGCGACGCTCTTCCGTCAGATCGGGAATGGGCAGGCGCACATTCTGCCCGTCGACGATGGGGTTGAGGCCAAGCCCTGCAGAGCGAATAGCCTTGTCGACCGGGCCCACATTGCTTTTGTCCCACACTTGCACGGAGAGCATGCGCGGTTCTGGCGCAGAGACGGTCGCAAGCTGGTTGAGC
>CAMLFF010000212.1 GCA_946479185.1 uncultured Sphingobium sp. | reverse complement strand
GCGATATCCAGCTTGTCCGCAGTGAGTTATTCATATAATACACTGGCGGCGAAGAGCGCATCTGCGCAAGGGCAGCAAAAACCCATGAATTACGAAGCGAATATGAAATACGGCACGCTGTCTGCGGATCAGGGAGTCGATGAAGAGAGCAGGCGCAAGCGTCGTCGGCTCTTGCTTATCGTTGGCGCCATCGTGCTGCTCGGCATCATCGCGCTGACCGTCTATCGCATGACGGGCGGCGGCGCGGATGAGGGCGAGCAGGTGAGTCAGGTTCCGCTCGTCACCGTCTCCATCCCGCAGCGCCAGTCCGTCACGCGCATCGCGAACGCCACGGGGTCGCTCGCCGCGCGGGTCGATATGCCGGTGAGTGTCGTAGGCGAGGGTGGCCGTGTCGTCTCCGTGACCGTTCAGCCGGGCGATTGGGTCAAGGCGGGCCAGGTTCTCGCCACCATCGAGCGCTCCGTGCAGACGCAGCAGATCGCGCAGCTTCAGGCTGCCGTTCAGGTCGCGCGTGCAGATGCCAAGCTCGCCCAGAATAATCTGGATCGCGCCAAAGCGCTGGTTGCCGATGGCTTTGTATCACGCGCCGATATCGATCAGCGCACCGCGACGCGCGATGCCGCTGCCGCGCGCGTGAATGTCGCCATCGCCCAGCTTAACGAGCAGCGCGCACAGGTCGGTCGTCTGGATATTCGTGCGCCTGCCGCTGGTCTTGTGCTGACGCGCAGTGTCGAGCCGGGTCAGGTCGTTTCCGGCGGCAGCGGCGTGCTGTTCCGCATTGCGCGCGATGGCGAGATGGAGATGCGTGCGTCTCTCTCCGAGAATGAGCTGGCTCAGCTGAAGGTCGGCACAGTGGCGAAGGTCACGCCGGTTGGGCTCACGCAGAGTTTTGAAGGCCGCGTCTGGCAGATATCCCCGGTGATCGATGACACGACCCGCCAGGGTGTGGCGCGTATCGCTGTCGCTTATAATGAGGCACTGCGGGCAGGCGGCTTCGCCAGCGCAGAGATTGCCATGGAAAATATCAATGCTGTCGTGCTGCCCGAATCGGCCGTGCAGAATGATGCCAAGGGCAGTTACGTGTATATTGTTGGCAAGGATAATAAGGTGGCGCGCCGTGATGTGACCACCGGCGCCGTATCAGCGGCGGGCATTCCCATCGTGCGGGGCCTGGAAGGAAGCGAGCAAATTGTGCTGTTCGCTGGCGGGTTCCTCAATCCCGGCGAGACGGTGAAGACACGCGTGTCGAGCACCCGCAAATAAGCAGCGCTTGCTGTCGGCTTGGTCCGGCGGCGGGATAGCAGACGAAACAGGATAGACCAGATGGGCCTTCGCAATATCTCGGCTTGGAGCATCCGCAATCCGGTGCCGCCGATCGTCCTGTTCGCTGCGCTGCTGCTTGCGGGCATCGTGGCGTTTATCAGAATGCCTGTGGTCGATAGCCCGGACATCGATTTCCCCGCCGTACAGGTTCAGATCACGCAGCCCGGCGCTGCGCCGACCGAGATTGAAACGCAGATCACGCAGCGCGTGGAAGCGGCCGTGCGCGCCATCAATGGCGTGGATGAGATCCAGTCCACTGCCAAGGAAGGCAGCAGCGAGACCTTCGTGCAGTTCAAGATCGGTATCGATCCGAACGTGGCGACGCAGGAAGTGAAGAACGCGGTCGATCAGATCCGCAGCGATCTGCCCGATGGTATTCTCGAGCCCTTCGTCGCCAAGGTGGAAGTGGGCGACACCGAGATTGCCTATTTCTCGGTGCAGGCATCGGATATGACCATCGAGCAGCTCAGCTGGTTCGTCGATGATACCGTGGCCAAGCAGCTGCTTGGCATTTCCGGCATGGCTCGTGTCGAGCGCGCGGGTGGTGTGGACCGCGAAATCCGTGTCATTCTTGATCCGCAAAAGATGCAGGCGCTGGGCGTCACCGCATCGCAGGTCAACCAGACGCTGCGGCAGGTTAATCAGAACGCCGCTGGCGGCCAGGCGGAGATTGCCGGGTCGCGCCAGTCCGTGCGTGTGCTGGGCAATGCGGCCAATGCTTATGAGCTTGGCGAGACGCAGATTTCTCTCAGCAATGGTCGCACCGTGTTGCTCTCCGACATTGGGACCGTATCGGATGGCTATGGCGAACAGCGTCGGCTCGCCAAGGTGCGGGATAAGCAGGTCGTCAACTTCTCGATCGAGCGCGCAAAGGGCGCGTCCGATGTGGACGTGTTCGATAATACGCTGGTCGCGCTTAAAAAGTTGGAAGTCGAAAATCCCGGCGTGAAATTCTATCAGCGCTTCACCAGCGTCAACTACACCAAGAACCAGTATAACAGCTCCATGCATGCCCTCATCGAGGGCGCAGTGCTGGCTGTCATCGTGGTGTTCATCTTCCTGCGGGATTGGCGCGCCACGCTCATCAGCGCCATCGCCATTCCGCTCTCCGCGATCCCGACCTTCTTCTTCATGGAATTGATGGGCTTCAACCTCAACTTCCTGTCACTGCTCGCTTTGGGTCTGGTGGCCGGTGTGCTGGTCGATGACGCCATCGTGGAGATCGAGAATATCGTGCGCCACATGCGCATGGGAAAATCCGCCTTTCAGGCGTCGATTGACGCTGCGGACGAAATTGGTCTTGCCGTGGTTGCGACCACCTTTTCGATCGTCGCAGTGTTCCTGCCCGTGGGCCTCATGCCGGGCATCTCGGGGCAATTCTTCAAGAATTTCGGCTTTACGGTCGTGATTTCCGTGCTGATCAGTCTGGCCGTGGCGCGCATGATCACGCCGTTGCTTGCCGCCTATTTCCTGCAGCCGCATGGCGAGGCAAAGCATGGCGAAGGCTGGCTGATGGACCGCTATATGGGCCTGCTCGCCTGGGCGCTGGATGATCGCAAGGCCAAGGCGGTCGCCAAGGGTGGCGGGTATATCCGCCGCATCCGCGCACGCCTGCTCGATCATCGCGTGTGGATGATGGGCTTTGGCATCGGCGCTTTCGCGCTGACTATCGCGCTGCTGGCGACGATGCCGCAGCAGTTCGAGCCCAATCAGGATAATGATTTCAGCCGGATCAATATCGAGGCGGTGCCGGGCACGACGTTGCGCCAGACCGAGCAGATTGCCGACGGCATCTCTGCGCTGCTCTATCAGCAGCCCGAGGTCGACACAGCGATGGCGAATGTGGGTGAGGGCGAAGGGCGCATCTTCATCACGCTCAAGAAAAACCGCGCGCGCACCAGCATTGATCTGGAGCGTGATCTCGCGCCGCGCCTTGCCGAGATACCCGATGCGCGGGTGAGTTTCGCCTCGCAGCAGGGCGGGTTTGGCACCGGGCGCGATATTTCCGTCATGCTCTCCGGGTCGGACCCCATATTGCTGGAACAGACTGCCGCCAAGCTGGCCGAGGAGATGAAGAGTATCCCCGAGGCTGTCGCACCGCGCGTCGATGCGGACATGCAGCGGCCCGAACTCATCATCAAACCCCGGTTGGACCTTGCCGCTCAGCTCGGCGTGACGACATCCGAACTCAGCCAGACGATCCGCATCGCGACGCTCGGCGAAATCGACCAGAACAGCGCGAGATTCTCCCTCTCGGATCGTCAGGTGCCGATCCGGGTGATGCTGCCTGAAAGTTCACGCCGCGATCTCTCGACCATCGAAAATCTGCCGGTGCCCACGGGCGCAGGTGGCTCCGTGCCGCTCAGCCGCGTTGCGGAAATCACCTTCGGGGCCGGGCCAACGTCCATCGAGCGCTATGCCCAGCAGCGCCGCATTTTCGTGGGTGCGGATCTTGCGCGCGGGGCGGTCAAAGGCCCGGTAATGGAAAAGATCAACGCGTTGCCGACCATGAAGAACCTGCCCGCAGGCGTGACCAATGCGCCTGTCGGTAGCGATCGCTGGCAGCAGGAGTTGATCGACAATTTCATCATCGCTGTGGGATCGGGCGTATTGCTCGTGTTTGCGGTGCTCGTGCTGCTCTACAAGCGCTTCATCTCGCCGCTGGTGAACATGTGCTCGCTTGCGTTGGCGCCGTTGGGCGGCCTGCTGTTCCTGCTGTTGCTCGGTCAGCCCATCTCGCTGCCGGTATATATCGGGCTGCTGATGCTGCTCGGCATCGTCGGCAAAAACTCCATTCTGCTCATCGACTTTGCGCTGGAAGAGATGGAGCGCGGGATACCCAAGTTCGAGGCGATCATGGAAGCGGGGCACAAGCGTGCGCAGCCGATCGTAATGACCACCGTCGCGATGACGGCAGGTATGATTCCCACCGCGCTTTCGCTCACCGGTGATGGCGCGTGGCGCTCGCCGATGGGCATCACCGTGATTGGCGGCCTTGTGCTTTCCACGCTGCTCACGCTCGCGATCGTGCCTGCTGCGTTCAGCCTTGCCGACGGCGTGGAGAAGCGCGTCGGGCCGTGGCTGCGCCGTCGCTTGCTCACTTATGATGGCAAGGGCGAGGGGCCTGCACCCCATCCCGCCGAATAAGCCGGGAACCGATAGCGGCCGAGCAGACTTGTCAGCATTGGATGCGCGCGCCATGCTCGCATCACGGCGAACCGGGGCTGCATGGCAGGCATAAGAGCATCATGGTGAAGATAGCAGTCAATGGCGGCGTGCGGCAGATGCGTCTTGTCGCGACCGGGCTGCTTGTGCTCATGGCGATCTGTTATGTGATCGCGCGCAGCACGGAGGGGCTGCACCCCGCCATCGGCTTTGTGCGCTCATTTGCCGAGGCGGCGATGGTCGGCGGCCTCGCCGACTGGTTCGCGGTGACGGCGCTGTTCCGCCATCCACTCGGCCTGCCGATCCCGCACACGGCGATCATTCCGCGTAACAAGGATCGCATTGGCGACACGCTCGCCTCTTTCCTGCGCGATAATTTCCTAACGCCTGCTGTGATTGCTCGCCGCATGATGCCGCTCGATGTTGCGGGCGCTGCCGGGCGCGTGTTGGCCGCGCCACCTGCTGCCGATGATCGCCTGCGTCGCGGCGCCTCGCGCTTGCTGGCGGACAGCCTTGAAGCGCTGGACGATGAGCGGCTGGGCGGCATGATCAAGGGTGCGCTGGTGCAGCGGATCAGCCAGCTCAACGCCGCGCCTTTGCTCGGGCAATTGCTTGCCGCTGCAATGAAGGACGGGCGCCATCAGCCGGTGATGGATACGCTCATTCGCTGGGCGGCCCGCACGCTGGAGGCCAATCGTCCGCTCATCCAGCAGATCGTGCATGAGCGCTCGGGCAGCATCATGCGCTTCACCGGGCTGGACGAGAAGCTTGCGACCAAGCTGATCGAGGGGCTAGACAAGCTGCTCAATGAAGCGGCGGATGATCCCGACCACACGCTGCGTATGAAGGTTGAGGAGGGGCTGGCGACGCTGGCGCATGACCTGCAACATGACCCCAAGATGCAGGCGCGCGTGGACCGCATCCGCGACGAGATGGTCGCCAATCCCGCCATGCAGCGCTGGCTCGATGGCATCTGGCAGGCCGCGCGCGCCAGCATGCTCCGCGCCGCGCGCGATCCGCAGGCTGCGCTTGCCGGGCGCCTGGGCGAGGCTGTGCGCCAGATTGGCGAGACGCTGCGGGACGATCCGGCACTCAAGCATATGGTCAACCGCTTCGCCCGCCGTGTGGCCGCTGGCACGGCTGCACGCTATGGCGGCGGCATCGTCAAGCTGGTCTCCGAGACGGTGCGTGGCTGGGATGCGCAGACAATTACCGACCGCCTCGAAAATGCGGTTGGGCGCGATCTGCAATATATCCGCATCAATGGCACGCTTGTTGGCGGGCTGGTTG
>CAMLFF010000211.1 GCA_946479185.1 uncultured Sphingobium sp. | reverse complement strand
CGGTCGGGTCGGCATATGCGGCACTTGTCCAGAAACTGCTGCCGATCGCGCAGGCCAGCAGCGCCTTTCGTCCCAATGAAGATCTGCTTCTTTCGAGCATGTGAGTCAGCACGCCTTATCTCTCCTGATGATTATGCTTTGAGTGCATTCACGATAGCATGATTCATTGAGCAATCAATATTACTCTTGACAGATTGGGAGGGTTTGGTGGCAAGTTGAACAATAATAAGGGGCTGCAACCCTTGTAACTATGGTGAGGAGTCATTGATGCGTAAAATGATAACATTCATTGCCGGGCTTGCGATGCTCGCCTGCACTGCCCCGAGCGCGGCACAACAAGCTGATCGGCCTGAGATGACGCACGAGCGCTATGCGGCCTATCTCACGCTCTTCAACGCAGCCGATCCAAATTATGCGGACTATTATGATCCTGACATCGTCTTCTACCATGATCCGATGTTCGGCGTGTTGAGGGGGCGTGAGGCGATCCTTGCCTTCTATCGCAAGCTGCGCGGCCAACTGGACGAGCATGTCACGGCTCGCACAGTGGTGATCGATCATGAAAAGCAGATCATCGCCGCTGAGCTGAGCACGAAACTTGTCGCCAAGGTCGATGGGATCGCGATGCCGTCCGGCTTCCTGAATAAGGGCGACATGATCATCAGCGAGGGGACGGTCTATTACGCCATCAAGGACGGGCGCATTGCCGAGATTCGCAGCAGCATCTCCGGTGGGCGGAAGATCTTGGCGTCTGACGTGGGCAAATAGCTGGCGAGATGAGGGTCGGGGAGTGCTGCGTCTTGGGCAGTCCGAGAACGGAAGGTAATGCGGCCTCGCCGGTAGCACCCAGCCTCCCAAATACATTGCGCGGACCATCTTCGAAAAGATGATCCGCGCAAAGTCGTCAGTTCAAGTCAGTTTGTTCAGGCGAGCTCGACAGCGTTGACGATGTGCGCCTGCGTATATTCATCAAGGCCAGCCTCACCGAGTTCGCCGCCGAAGCCGGACTGCTTGGCGCCGCGGAACGGAATGTTCGGGTCGATGGCGAGGTGCTGGTTCACCCAGACCGTGCCAGTGTCGATACGCTTGGCGACTTGCACTGCCCGCTCGACATCCTTGCCCCAGACCGTGCCGCCGAGGCCGAACTCGGAATCATTGGCGCGCGAGATAACATCGTCGATATCGTCATAGCGCAGGATCGGCAGAACGGGGCCGAACTGCTCTTCACGCACCAGCCGCGCATCGTCCTTCAGATCGCGCACGATCGTTGGCGGGATGAAATAGCCATCGCGCTCCAGCACTTCGCCGCCGGCAATGATCTTGCCATGCTCACGGGCATCCTCAATGAGCGCACGCACCTTGTCGAACTGTGCCTTGTTCTGGATCGGACCGATGGTCGTCCCCTGATTTGCACCATCGTCCACAATCGCCTCGTTTGCGAGCCGGGCGACTTCATCGCAGAACTCGTCATACATGGCGCTTGGCACGTAGGCCCGCTTGACGGCGACGCAGATCTGGCCCGCATTGGCCATCGCGCCATTATACACCTTGAGCGCAGCAAGCTTGGGCTCGACATCGTCGAGCACGATGGCCGCGTCATTGCCGCCCAGCTCGAGCGTCACGCGCTTTACCATCGCAGCAGCCGAAGCCATCACCTTCTTGCCGGTCGCGGTCGATCCGGTGAAGGCGACTTTCGCGATGTCAGGGTGGGCAGTCAGCACGCCACCAAGGTCGTTCTCATCAGCGATGATGTTGACGACGCCTGCTGGCAGGATTTCTGCGCAGATTTCGCCGAACAGCAAGGATGTAAGCGGCGTGGTGGGCGCAGGCTTCACGACCATCGTGTTGCCTGTGAGTAGCGCCGGCCCAAGCTTGTTCATGAACAGGATGAGCGGGAAGTTCCACGGCGTGATGGCGGCCACGACACCAAGCGGTGTGCGGTGCTCGATGATCTTGTTGCCTCCCGTGTCACGCAGCGTCTTGGTTTCGACGCGCATGTCGCGGAAGCCGCGCAGGATGAAGGTGCAGCCAATGACTTCACCCATTGCCTGATCGAGTGGCTTGCCCTGTTCGCTGGTGAGCAGGCTGGCAAATTCCCCAGCGCGCGCTTCGAGCGCTGCTGCGAGGGCTTCCAGCTTCGCGGCACGCTCTTCAACGGGCGTGGCAGACCAAGCGGGAAATGCGGCCTTGGCGGCGGCGACAGCGCGGTTGAGCAGCGCTTCGTCAGCCTTCGGCGCGACGGCAAAGGGCTTGCCCAGCGCCGGGTTGATGACGTCGAATGTTGAGACGCCATCCACAAGGGCGCCATTGATGAGAAGCTTATAGTCATGGTCCATGGAGAGCGATTCCTTCTGTCAGACTTCAAGATGGGCGATGATGAGAAATTGTCCAGACTGCAAGGGTTTTCGCAGGTTTTTGGGGCTTTCGCGCTGCCTCCAGCGCTTCGTAAAACCGCTTTCGGGGCGATCATTTTTGCACGTGCGAACGCGCCTATTTTGGATGCTTGCGCCTGATCGCAATGGTATCTGCGCAGTCGTACGTGAAGGTGTGGGCTGCTTCTTCGGCGGCGCAGCATAGGCATGTACAATCGGCCTGCGAAAATAAATTTAACGAACGTTAGCATGTTGGGGCGGCTCCCAGCCGCCCGGCAAATCGCGCCCGATTCACTCAATGCTTGTGTTCGCAGCCAGAATTTCTGATTTGTCGCGGTTCGGGCGGAGGAGACAAGGGCTTTGGCGAATATGCAGTCGGATCAAATGCTGGGTTCAGAGGTGTCTGAATTGCCCGGCTGGAGCTTGTCTCATCTCAATTATCCGACCTTCCGGATGACGTTGCTGGTCAAGGTCATGGGTCGCCTCACCATCCGCCAGTTCGCGGAAGATGGCGACCTGAACTATGCGGAATGGCGCGTGCTGGGGCGGCTGGCTGAGAGGCCGGAGGGCGCCACGGTCGGCCAGATTGCGGATATGGCCTGGGTCGATCGGGCGGAAGTCAGCCGAGCAGCGGGCGCTCTGGAAGCACGCGATTATATCACTCGCCGCGAAAATCCGGTGGATCGGCGCGCGCCTTTGCTCAGTCTCGCCGAGAAGGGGCGGGCAAGCTATCTAGCAGCGTTGGAGCCGCGCAAGGCCTTCCACGAGGCGTTGCTGGAGGATTTGTCGGCGGAAGAGCGTGTCGTCTTCGACCAGATCTTGCTCAAGGTGGGCGGCAAGCTGGCAGTGATGCTGGAGAATGAGCGCTCACCAGCAGAAATGCGAAACGGGATCACGACCAGGCCGTGATCCCGCCGCTGGAGACGCCCTCGGGGGAGCCGGGCGTCTATTAGAAGCTGAGCTTGATCGTGCCGCCAAAGGTGCGCGGATCGCCCAGCTGGGCTGAGATCAGGCCGGTATTGCCCGGCGTGACGGCCAGCGATTCGAAGTAGTTCTCGTCGAAGGCGTTCCGCACCCAGCCGAAGATATCGAACGTGTCGGTGCGGAAGCCCAGGCGGAAATTGTGTATCGAATAGCCCTCCACATCCGTGTAGATTGAGCGCGAGGCATTGGACGAGAATTTCGAGCGATAATTGCCGTCATAGCCCGCATAAGCCTCGCCATCGCGGCCGAGAATCTCCGTTGGCACGTTGAATTCGCCGCCCCATGAGAAGGCCCATTTGGAGACGCCGGGCAGGATGCTGCCGGAGACATCGCAATTGGCCGGGCTGTTGACGCCCGGCGTTGCGGCGGGGCCAACGGGCGTTCCAGTGCCGCCACCAGCCAGCTCGGGCGGGCAGGGGGCATTGGTGAACTTCACGAACTTGGCATCCGTGAAGGCGCCGCTCACATAGGCGTTGAAGCGATCGGAGGGCCGCACCGAGAAATCCGCTTCCACGCCGCGCGACCGCACCTTGTCTGCATTGGCGAGGTAGCCGCGCAGCACGTTGCTGCCGCTCACATTGCTGATGACGCTGGCTTGGAAGTCTTTGATCCCGGTCCAGAAGCCGGAGACGTTCAGCGTCGCCTTGCGATCCCAGAACTGGGTCTTCAGGCCGACCTCGAAATGATTGACCTTCTCGGGCTTGATGATCGCGACGTCGAGCTGCGGCAGGCCATTGGCCTGACTGGGCACGCCGTTCAGGTTCACGCCGCCGGTTTTGAATGATTTGGCGTAGGTCGCGTACGCATTCACGTCCGAGCTGATCTCATAAGCGAGGTTGAGATCGTAGGAGACATTCCAGGCGCTGTAGGGCACCTCGAAAAATTGCGAGGCCTGCACGCCGCGCTGCGCTGCCGTCCACGGATCATTGTAGGAGGGGCTGGTCGGATCGTTGCTGATGACCTGCCTTGTGCCATCCGATGCCGTGCCGACCACAACTGAATTATAGAAGCCGTCCTTCTTGTCATAATTGATGCGGATGCCGGGCGAGATCGTCAGGCGGTCGGTTGCCTTCCAGTTGACCTTGCTGAAGGCGGCCAGGCTGGTGTTGTCCAGCCGGATATCGTTGGTCGCGAGCACGCCGTTGAGCACGGCAGGATTGTTGGAGAGCGCGCTGCTTGGCGCCAGCAGCCATGCGCTGGCGGCTGGCCCCGTTTCCTGCACGCCGCTGGTACGGATATTCTGGTGGAAAGCGAAGGCGCCGACCACGAAGTTCAGCTTTTCGCCCTCATAGTTATATCGCAGTTCCTGCGTATATTGGTTCTGCTTGGTCGGGTTGTTGACCTTGGTATAGATCGGCAAACCGGTGAAATCGCGGTCATTCTTTGGCCCCCAATCCCAATAGCGCCATGCGGAGACAGAGGTGAGCGTGCCCGGCCCTAAATCCCATTCGATGCGCGCGGAGGCACCGCCATGCTCGTTGCGGGCAGCGATGGCAGCATCAAGGTCGGTCACGCGGTCGAACGGGTTGGTGCTGGGCACGGCGTAGCCGGGGAAGCGCGCGGTGAGGGCGGCATATTGGCGGTTGAGCGCGCGCTGCGTGGTGCCGACACCAGCATAGATCTGCACGCAGCAAATGGGGTTCTGGAGATTATAGTCACCCGAGAGCGTGATGCGCAGGTCTTCGCTCGGCTTCCACAGCAGCGATCCGCGCACGCCGAGATTATCCTGCGAGTTCACATATTGATCGCTGGTGACGTTGTAGATCGTGCCCTGACGTGACGTAGTGGACACGCTGATGCGCGCGGCCAGATTGTCGCTCAGCGGGCCGGAGACGGACGCCTTGCCCTGCTTGAAGCCATAATTGCCGAGCGAGACTTCCGCCTTGCCTTCAAAATCGAAGCTTGGCGGGCGCGTGGTGATGTTGATCGCGCCAGCAGTGGTGTTCTTGCCGTAGAGCGTGCCTTGCGGGCCACGCAGCGTTTCGACCTGCTCTACATCCACGAAATCCAGCGTCGCGGAGGCGATGCGGTTATAATAGACCTGATCGATATAGATGCCGACGCCCTGCTCGAACCCATCATTGGTGAGGCCGAACGGCGCGCCGATGCCGCGAATGTTGATGAAGGTGTTGCGCGGATTGGTGGAGTAGAATTGCAGCGTCGGCTGAAGCTGGGTGAGGCGATTGATGTTGTAGGCGCCCTGGGCATCCAGCGTCGCAGCGCTTACGACCGAGATTGCGACCGGAACTTCCTGCACATTTTCTGCGCGGCGGCGGGCGGTGACGACGATCTCGCCGCCGCTGCGCTCGGCTTGCGGCAGTGGCGCTTCGGCATCCTGCGCCTGGAGCGGTGCCTGAAACAAAAGAGCAGCGGCAAGCGCGCTCGCGGAAATGATGGACCTGTGGACCATGAGTAACCCCTTGTTGAA
>CAMLFF010000210.1 GCA_946479185.1 uncultured Sphingobium sp. | reverse complement strand
GGCGTTCGGCATGATTTTCGACCCGGACCGCAGCGCAGCTATGCCGTGGTCGGCATCGAGGGGCTTGCCCCCTATTGGTTCGAGCTGGAGGCGCAGGCCTTTCTGTCGGACAAGGGCGATGCGCACGTCCGGCTGGAGGGCGAATATGACCAGCGGATCACGCAGAAGCTGATCCTCCAGCCTTCCGCTGAACTGAGTATCGCAGCTCAGGACGTGCCGGAGCTTGGCATCGGATCAGGCTTCTCCGACATCGAATTGGGCTTGCGGCTGCGCTACGAAATCAAGCGCGGGTTTGCGCCCTATGTTGGTGTCAAATGGGAGCGTAAACTCGGCGGCACTGCCCATTACGCCCGCGATGCCGGGGAAGGTGTAGCCTCCACGATGGTGGTGTTCGGCATTCGCTTCTGGCTCTGAATGTGCGCAGCATAAACTGTCGCGTATAGCCGATGATTTGCCATCTATAGGCGCTGAGTCCCCGTGTTTCGGGCATTTGCGACCACGTTGCCGGTCTAATCTCTCTATAGAGATAATGGGATTGGGGCGGATGATGCGCACAGCCTTTCGGTTTGTTCTGCCTGTGTTTGCGCTCTTCAGCGCGTCGACCGCGCTTGCCCAGGATGCTCCGGACGCCTGGACGCTGAGCGGCGGATTTGATCTGATCGAGCTGCGGGAGGGCGAGGGCGCTGCCGCGTTCACATGGGATGGCACTTTCTCCCTCGGCAATGCCACAGATCAGGTGATGCTGGATACGACCGGCGGCGGCGCGCTGGATAGCCAGATCGATGAAATCGACCTGCGACTATTATATGGCCGGACAGTCGGCAACGTGACCCTGCTTGCGGGCGTGCGCCAGAACCTGTCCCCCGGCCTGCGCGATACCTATGCGGCTGTTGGCGCTCAGGGCGTCATTGCGGAGCAGTTCAGTTGGGAGACGTTTATCTTCTTCTCGCAACAGGGGCATGTGATCGGTGAGGGGGAGCTTGTCTACCAGCTGCCGATTACGGATAAGCTTTACCTCGAACCTCGGGTTACGCTCGGTTGGTCAGCCGATAGCGTTGCGGAGGAAGCGACGCGACCGGGGTTCACCGAAGGCGAAGCGACCGTGCGCCTGCGCTACAGCGTGAATGACAGGATCAACATTTATGTCGGCGTGCTGCATGAGCGGCTGCTGGGGGGCACAAGAGCGCTGGCGCTGGAGCAAGGCGACGCGGCCCAATCGACGATTGCGCTGGTGGGCTTCGGACTAACTCTCTGAGGCGTCAGGCCGCCAGATGACGTTCCGCGAGCGCAACGTGGAGGCGGATGCCGAGGCCAAGCACATCATCGTTAAAGTCATAGTGCGGGTTGTGCAGGGGGGATGAGCCCTGATCCTTTGCTTGCCCCAGCCAGATATAGGCGCCCTCGCACGCTTGCAGCATGAAAGCGAAATCCTCTGAGGTGAAGGCCGGGGCGGGCGCCAGTTGCGCAATGCCGATCGTGGCGGCGGCATCCAGCGCTTCCTGCGCGGCTTCTGGATCGTTGATCGTTGCGGGGTAGTAGCGCGTGTAGTCGACGGTTGCCGTCAGCTCATTGGCCTGCGCGACGCCTGCCGCAATGGTGCGGATCGACGCCTCGATGCGATCCTGAACCGCAGGATCGAAGGTGCGGACGGTGCCGGAGATCGTGACCAGCTCGGGGATGACATTATGCGTGTGGCCGCCGTGAATTTGCGTGATCGAGAGTACGGCGGATTCGGTTGGCGGGATGCGGCGCGCGATGATCGTGTTCAATTGCTGCACGAGGGATGCTGCAGCAAGAATGGCGTCGGGCGTATCCTGCGGGATGGCGGCATGGCCACCGCGACCCTCCAGCGAGATGAGGAATTTGTCCGCTGCCGCCATGATCGGGCCGGGTCGCGTGGCGATGGTTCCGGCTGGCAGATCCGGCCAATTGTGGAGGCCGAACACCCGGTCGCAGGGGAAGCGATCGAACAATCCGTCGTTGATCATCTCGCGCGCGCCGCCCTGGCCCTCTTCGGCGGGCTGGAAGAAGAAATTGATGGTCCCATCAAAATTGCGGGTGCGGGTCAAATGCTGCGCAGCGCCCAGCAGCATGGCGACATGGCCATCATGCCCGCAGCCATGAAAGACGCCCTCGGTCTTGCTGGCATAGGGCAGGTTGGTCTGCTCCTGGATCGGCAGCGCATCCATGTCCGCGCGAAGGCCAATGCTGCGGGTAGAGGTGCCGTTGCGCAGCACGGCGACGACGCCGGTCTGGCCGATGCCCTCATGCACTTCCAGCCCAAGTGCGCGCAATTGCTCGGCAATGCGCCCTGCGGTGCGATGCTCGCAAAAGCCAAGCTCCGGGTTTGCGTGAATGTCCCGGCGGAAGGCGACGAGAGGCTCGATCAGGTCATCAATGTTCGTCATGCGGGCACTCTAACATCAACGATGTTCGTCAAACAGATGCTGAAGCGGATAATGATGTTTGATGAAGGGGGATTTGATCACGACATAGCTGAAATATTTCTCGATACCGTAATCGCCTTCCAGCATCCCCTCGATGACCGACTGGTAGTGGGCGACGCCGCGCGTGACGAACTTGAGCAGATAATCATAGCCGCCGCTCACCAGATGGCATTCGACGATCTCGTCCAGTTTGCGGATACGCGTTTCGAAGCGGGAGAAGTCCCCGGCGCGATGCTCGGTTAGCGTCAGTTCGGTGAAGACGGTGAGATATTCGCCTAGCTTGTGCAGATCGATGATCGCGCCATAGCCGGTGATGTAACCGGCTTTCTCAAGGCGCTTCAGCCGGGTGAGGCAGGGGCTGGGCGAGAGGCCGACCGCATCGGCCAGTTCCACATTGGTGATGCGGCCGGATTTTTGCAGTTCCATGAGGATCTTGAGATCGATCCTGTCCAGTCTCGGCGCACCAAACATAACCGCTTCCCCTTATGCCAATGTCATGGCGGCTCGAATATCTGCCTCTTCCAACAGTTCGTCGAGCGTTTTGCGGATGCGCGCGAAGATCATGTCCATTTCATCATCGGATGCGCAGAGCGCTGGCGCGAGGCCGATGATATTGTCTGCAAAGGCGCGGAAGATGACGCCGTTGTCAAAGCCCTTGGCGAACAGGCGATCGGCGAGCTTTAGCGCTGGATCAAAGGCTGATTTCCTGTGCTTGTCCGCCACCAGCTCGATTGCGCCGAGCAGGCCGCGCCCGCGCGTGTGGCCCACCAGCGGATGATCGGCGATGTCCGCTAGGCCAGCGGCGAACCGCTTGCCGACCGAGACGCCGTTGGCGAGAATGCCGCCCTCGGTGTATAGCCGCAAGACTTCGAGGCCCACAGCAGCGCTGACCGGGTGGCCCGAGTAGGTTGCGCCGTGGCCGATGACGAGATCGGGCGAGGCGCCTTGGGCAATGCCCTCATACACTTTGTCGGACATCATGACGGCGCCCATTGGGACATAACCCGCAGTCAGCCCTTTCGCGAGGGTCATCAGATCCGGCGACACATCCTCGGGCTCGCAGGCAAACATAGGCCCGGTGCGGCCAAAGCCGGTGATGACCTCATCGACGACGAACAATATATCGAGCTCGGTGCAGGTCTCGCGCATGGCCTTTAGCCAGCCGACGGGCGGCACGATCACGCCGCCGGAACCCTGAATGGGCTCGCAGAAGAAGGCGGCGACCTTGTCCGCGCCCAGTTGCGCGACCTTGTCCTTCAGCTGCTGAACGGAGCGGGCGATGATCGCGGCATCGTCGCCTTCCAGATCGCTGCGATAGGTGAGCGGCGAGGGGATGTGATGCTGCGAGGGCAGCGGCAGATCGAACCCGCGATGGAAATTGGCGAGCGCGGTCAGCCCAGCGCTGGTGCTGCTGGAGCCATGATAGCCGCGCTCAAGCGCGATGAACTGCTTCTTGGCGGGCTTGCCGATCGCGTTGTAATAGTGGGTGATGTAGCGGATGACGGCATCCACCGCGTCCGACCCGCCGAGCGTGAAATAGACGTGATTAAGGCCCTCGGGACTGAGATCGACCAGTCGCTGTGCGAGCTTGACGGCAGGCTCGCTGCCAAAGTGGAAATAGCCGGTCGCATAGGGGAGACGGCGCATTTGCTCGGCCGCGACCTCGACAATGCTATCCTGCCCATAGCCGACATTCACGCACCACAGCCCGGCGAAACCATCGAGCAATTCCTTGCCGTTGATGTCCTTGAGCCACATGCCCTTGCCGCTTTCCAGCAGGAGCGGGCCATGCATTTCGTGCCCGCGGAATGAGGTGACCGGATGGATCAGGTGATCGCGGTCAATATCCTGAAGGGAACGGTTGGATTGGAGCGTCATTTACGGCCTCGCCATCATGGTCATGGGCACAAGCTTAGTCACCGGTGGCGGAGCGATTGCCCGTTGAGGGGGCAGTCGCGCGCGGCCAATGCCTTATCGCTTACAGGCGCAGCATATTATGCCGCGCCTGTGGTGGCGGTCAGGAAAGCGCGTCGGCAATGGCTTTGCCGCACTGCTCGGTGGTGGCCTTGCCCTTGAGATCGCCTGTGCGAAGGCCGGGTTCGGCCAGCACCGTCTCGATCGCACGCATGATCGCTGCTGCGGCATCCGCCTCGCCCAGATGCTCCAGCATCATTGCGGCCGACCAGATCTGCCCGACCGGATTGGCGATGCCCTTGCCTGCAATGTCCGGCGCCGATCCGTGGACGGGCTCGAACAGCGAGGGAGACGTGCCCTCAGGGTTGATATTGCCAGATGGCGCAACGCCGATGGTGCCGGTGCAGGCGGGGCCGAGATCGGACAGGATATCGCCGAACAGATTGGACGCGACGACGACATCAAACCGATCCGGGTTCATCACGAACTGCGCGGTCAGGATGTCGATATGATATTTGTCGTGGGTAACGGTGGGGTAATTTTTTGCCATCTCTTCAACGCGCTCGTCCCACCAGGGCATGGTGATGGCGATGCCGTTCGATTTGGTGGCGGAGGTGACATGCTTGCGGTCGCGCGTTTTCGCGAGCTCGAAGGCATAGCGCAGAATGCGGTCCGTGCCGTGGCGGGACATGACCGTTTCCTGGATCACGATCTCGCGCGGGGTGCCGGCAAACATCTTGCCGCCAACAGAGCTATATTCGCCCTCGGTATTCTCCCGCACGACCCAGAAATCAATGTCGCCGGGTTCGCGACCGGCGAGCGGGCAGGGGACGCCGGGCATCAGGCGGACGGGGCGGATGTTGGCATATTGATCATATTCGCGGCGGAACTGGAGGAGTGATCCCCAGAGCGAGATATGATCTGGCACTGTGTCGGGCCAGCCGACCGCGCCGAAGAAGATGGCGTCCGGATTGCCGATCTGCTCTTTCCAGTCGTCCGGCATCATCTTGCCATGCTTGGTGTAGTAATTGCAGCAGGCGAAATCCTGCCACTTCTGCTCGATGGAGAAGCCGTAAAGGCTGGCCGCCCGCTCAAGGACGCGAATGCCCTCCGGCATGACTTCCGTGCCGATGCCGTCACCGGGGATGACTGAGATGGCGTAGCTGCGCTTTGCGGACATATTGCACTCCATTTGCCCGGTGAGGGCTGGACTTTATTGGTGAGATTGAGCGGGCCGCCGGATCAGGCGTCGAGCTTCAGGCCGCCGATGTGGAAGGCCTTGGTCTCAAGATATTCCTCGATGCCCGCATGAGCACCCTCGCGGCCAAGGCCGGACTGCTTGATGCCGCCAAAGGGTGCCATCTCCATCGCCATGCCGCCGGTGTTGAGCACGACCATGCCCGCTTCCAGCCGCTCACCGACGCGGAAGGCGCGGTGCAGATTTTCCGTGTAGAA
>CAMLFF010000209.1 GCA_946479185.1 uncultured Sphingobium sp. | reverse complement strand
GGTGCTGCGTGGTCTCGCCGGTCTGTTCCTGGCTGGCGTGGTGCCAGCCGTGCTGGCGCTGGTGTCCGAGATTACGCCCCGCAAGCACCGCTCGACAGCTGTAGGCCTCGCCCAGGCTGGGTACAGCGCGGGCAATGCGATGGGGGCATCGGTCGCCTTTCTGGTGCCGGTCTATGGCTGGCAAAGCGCGTTCTGGGTCGGCGGCATGCTCGCCCTGCTGCTTGCGCCGCTGCTCGCAATCTTTCTGCACGAGTCTCTCGCTTTTCTCGTGACCCGGCGCCGCAATGATCCCCGCATCGCGCAAACCCTGCTGAGGATCGAGCCGGGCCTGCAACTCGATGGCCGCGAAGAGTTCATCGTGCCCACCGCCGGCAAGTCCAAGATGGGCACATTGATGCAGGTGTTCAGCGACGGGCGCGCGGTGCCCACCGTGACGATCTGGCTCTGCTACATGCTCAGCATGGGCAATATCGCCCTCCTCGCATCCTGGCTGCCCACCTATTTCCAGACGATGGCGGGCGTATCCATCCAGCAATTCGCCGTCGCGCTGATCGTCGCGCTCATCGGGGGATTGGCAGGCATTGGGAGCGTCGGCTTTCTGATGGATCGGCTGCGGCCCTTATGGCTCGTCGCCTGCTATTATCTGGGCAACGCGACGGCGCTCATCCTCATCGGCCACACCGAATTTGGCAGCCCCGCCTTCATGCCGCTGCTCGTCGCCTTCGCCTTCTTCCAGTCCGGCGGTCAGGGCGGTTTGAACGTCCTGCTCACCCAATTCTATCCGCCCTCGGTGCGCAGCACGGGTCTTGGCTGGGCAGGAGGAATGGGCCGCCTCGGTGGCGTCGCCGCGCCCGCAATCGGTGGCCTCGCGCTTACCTATTCGCTCAGTCTTGAGGCGACGCTCACAGCCATCGCTATGTCGCCGCTGATGGTCATGCTGCTCTTGCTCCTCATACTGCGCCCCACCCACGCCGCAGCGGAACGACGCGCGGCGCAGCGGACTGCGGCGCAATAGCCACCCCTTTTCAACGCACAGCTCAGGACCTTCCCATGATCCCCGATGACGTCATCCAGCACTTCGCACCGCAATTCGAATATAGCTTCAGCATCGCCCTCTCCCTCGCGCCCGTGCGCTGGATCAAGCCCACCACGATGGGCGCAACACGCGGCGCGGTCTATGTCACGGAGGGGACCGTGGAAGGCCCCGGCATCAGGGGCGTCGTCATCCTGATGAGCGGCGGCGACTGGCCATTGGTGCGGCCAGATGGCGTGATCGATTTCGATGCCCGCTACATGCTGGAGCTGGACGACGGTACGATCATCTACATGCAGAATCGCGGCTACCGCTGGGCTGCCGATCCAGACATCGCCGCAAAAATGACGCGCAACGAGCCTGTCGACCCCAGCCAATATTATATGCGCGTCTCACCCAAATTCGATGTGCCGGCAGGTCCGCATGACTGGATGGCCAAGCATCTGTTCGTCGGCATCGCCGAGAAGACGCCCGGCGCGAACCGCATCCACTATTACAAACTGCTTTAGGCGCAGGGGGCCTAAAAAGGTTCAGCTAGGCGGGGGCGACGGCACCTGCGAATAATAGGCCAGCCCATCGCGGAAGATGGGCTGACCTGTTCAGAGCGTGCCAGCGCGACGGCTGCTCCAGCATCAAAGCGTCATCAAATAGCTGATGATATTCGCCCGATCGGCATCATTGGGAACCGCGGTGATCATCCGCGTGCCCGGCACCATCTTGCTCGGCGCCTTCAGGAACTTGTCGAGCACGGGCGCATCCCATTTGATCGCGGCTTTCTTGAGCGCCGCAGAGAAGGCGTAGCCACCGGTGCCGGATACCGAGCCCTTGAGGCCGGAAAGATTTGGACCGATCGTCGCCTTGGCGCCCTTGGCCGTCACGTGACACATCATGCAGCGCTGCTTGAAGAAGGTCGCGCCCTTGGCGGCGTCGCCTGGCGCCGCAAACGCCGGTGTCGCGGCCAGCATGAGTAAAAGAGCAGGGCCTGCCGACCACATACGCAAAGTCATCTAAACAATCTCCCGATCCGTCCTGCCGAAGCGACTCTCTTCAAGCAGCTCTGTTCCGCTGTCGATAGCGCAATATCACGAAGTCTGTAGACGTCACGCGCTTTCAGAGGGCTCGTGCGAAGCGCGCCCATTTCGCTGGCGGTGTATGCTTTGGTGATAGCGCCATCGCTCTTGGGCAAGCTGGTCCGCCGAGCGAGAACATCATGAAGTCCAGCGTCCCCGCCAGCGCCGCAACCGCAAATGACCCCGTCGATCGACTCGCTGCCGCCAATACCTAGAATTTCACGGAGCGATCGAAAGTAGCGCCAGAGAAGATGAAATGGAGCCGACGACGCCAGCGAGTTGGTCGGGCTCCACACCGGCATCATTCCTACGGAAGTCGCGCCCTTTGACGGCGTCAAGGAATCCAGCTTCGGTCGCGAAGAATCCCGCTATGGAATCGATGAATATCTCAATATGAAGCTGGTCTGCACCGCAGTTTCGCCAGTTTGAGGCGGGGTTGGGGGTAGTGACGGGGGGGCAAAATGATTGAAGAGCAAGAAGGTGGCCTGAGCCATTCGTTGAAGTCACGCCATGTTTCTATGATCGCCATTGGCGGCATCATTGGTGCCGGGCTGTTCGTCGGCAGCAGCACCTCTATTTCGCAGGTCGGCCCCGCCGTTGTCGTCAGCTACGCCATTGCTGGTCTCGTCATCCTGATGGTGATGCGGATGCTCAGTGAAATGGCGATCCTCTTGCCCGGCGCTGGCTCCTTCACCGAGCTCGTCCGCGCGTCGCTTGGCCATCGGGCCGGGTTCGTCTGTGGCTGGCTCTACTGGTATTTCTGGGTCGTCGTCGTTGCCATCGAGGCAATTGCAGGCGCGGTCATCATCGCAGGATGGATCGCTGCACCGGTCTGGCTGATCGGTGTCGTGCTGCTTGCCGTGCTCACCGGGGTCAATCTGCTCTCGACGCGCTCCTATGGCGAGTTCGAGTTCTGGTTCTCATTGATGAAGGTGGTCGCGATCCTCGGATTCATTGCCGTTGCTGGCTTGTGGGCATTTGGCGTCACATCACCCGGCGGCCCGACGTTCGCGACGCTCGTCGATCATGGCGGCTTCGCGCCAAACGGCTGGGGCGCGGTACTGGCTGGCGTAACAAGCGTTATCTTCGCGCTGTGCGGCGCCGAGATCGCGACGATCGCCGCCGCAGAATCGCAGGAACCAGCCCGCACGATCGCGAAAATCACCAGCAGCGTCGCCATCCGCATCCTGCTCTTCTATCTGCTGTCGATCGGGCTGATCGTTTCGATTATGCCCTGGACGAGCATCGTCCCCGGCCAGTCGCCCTTCGCTTCCGTGCTCACATTCATGGACATTCCTCACGCAGGCGACATCATGAACCTTGTCGTTCTGATCGCTGTGCTCTCCTGCCTCAATTCCGGCATGTATGTGACGTCTCGTGTGTTGTTCGTCCTCTCCGAAAAGGGAGATGCGCCCAAAGCGCTCGTAAAGCTCAACAAAAGGCGCGTGCCGGTGCGCTCGACATTGATCGGCAGTCTGTTTGCCTATCTCGCGCTCGCCGCTTCAGTGCTGTCACCTCAGATGGTCTTCAGCTTCCTCGTCAATGCCTCGGGCGCGATCATGCTGTTCATCTACATGCTGGTCTGCTTCTCGCAGGTCCGCATGCGTAATGAGGTTGAGCGCAACGCGCCCGAGCGGTTGCTCATCCGCATGTGGTTCCATCCCTATGGCAGCTATCTGACCGCGACGGGCATCGGCATCGTACTCATCGCCATGTTCCTCAAGCCGAACTTGCGGATCGAGCTAATGAGCAGCTGCGTCCTGCTCGCCATCGTCTTCGCCTTGTCCTTCACAGGCCAAAAGCGGCGCAGCCCCTCTCCCGGCCCCGATCGGAGTGTTAACGCATGACCCGCACCACAGCCTTCATCAGCGCGATGCTCCTGCTGGCGAGCCAGCCTCACGCCGCGCTGGCAGCCGACCCTGCCGACATGCTCTTCGTGAACGGCACGGTGGTCACCATGGACCCCGACCGCCCCTCGGCCAGCGTCGTCGCAGTCAAGGACGGCAAGATCCTCGCGGTCGGCGGACCGGAACTGGCGAGCGCTTACACGGCGCCGGAGACAATCGATCTCAAGGGTCGAATGCTCATGCCGGGCTTCATCGATACGCATATCCACATCATCGGCCAGTCGCGCCGGTCTGTCCCCCTGGAGACGGCACGCTCAATCAAGGATGTGCAGGCGATGGTTCGGGCCAAGGCCAAGGAGCTCGGGCCAAACGAGTGGATTATCGGCTATGACTGGGACGAGGCAAAGCTGGCGGAAGGCCGCAATCTCGTCAGCACAGATCTTGATGCCGCCGCGCCCAACAACCCCGTCGCCCTCACCCGCGCTGGGCAGCACAGCATCGTGGGTAACAGTCTTGCCATGAAGCTTGCAGGCATCACGAGAGACACGCCAGATCCTGACCGTGGCGTCATCGAACATTATGCTAATGGTGAGCCCAATGGCATTATTCGTGAGCGGAGCGATCTCTACAGGAAGCTAATCCCCCAGGCGACGTCCGAAGAAATGAAGCCAAGCCTTACGGCCGCCCTCAAGGCGTTGCCCCCACTCGGGATCACCAGCATCATGGAGGCCTTGTCGACCATCGATGACGAGCCTGTCGGCAAGGGCGGCGTGCCTCAAGACCAAGTCCAGGGGCCTCACACCTACAAACAATTCCGCGAGATTTACGCCAAGGAAGGCGAGAGCCTGCCCCGCGCCGCGCTTTACATCGTGTATCCCGGTGCGGAGCGGCTGAAGGCATTTCCGTACAGGACCGGCCATGGCGACGATCGCCTGAAGCTCGGCCCGATCGGGGAAGCACCTGCAGCCGACGGCGGCTTTACTGGCCCCACCGCCTGGACGCTCGAGGATTATAAGGGGCTTCCCGGCTTCCGCGGTCATGCCGCCCTCAAGCCTGAAGAGATGGACGAGATGGTCCGCGTCTCGCGCGATCTCGGCTGGCAAATGGGCATCCACGCGATCGGCGACGCCGCCATCGCACGGCTGATCGACAGCTACGTGGCAGCGCTGGACGAAAAGCCGGTGAAGGATCATCGCTGGTTCTCCTCGCACCTCACCATGCTGCCCCCTCTGCCAACGCTCCAGAAGATGGCCAGCCATCAGATCTGGGGCGCTGCGCAAACCAACTTCCTCTACAATCTGGAGGGCCGCTACAACCAGACCCTCGACGGCGCGCGTCTCCAGCACATCAACCCGCATGGCACACCACTGCGCTGGGGCGTGCGGATGGTGCTGGGTTCGGACAATTTGCCGATCGGGCCGCTCTACGGCTTCTACGTATCGGTCACTCGCAAGGGTGAAAGCGGCACTGTGTACGGTCCCGAAGAGGCCGTCGCCCGTTTGGAGGCGTTGCGCGCCTACACGCAGGAAGCAGCCTATCTGACGTGGGACGAAGCGAAGAAGGGCAGCCTCACGCCGGGGAAGCTCGCCGATATGGTCGTGTTCGATCGCAACCTGCTGACAGTGCCAGAAGACGAAATTCTCAAGGCGCAGGTCGACATGACGGTGATCGGCGGAAAGACGGTCTTCAAACGCTAGGCTTTGGGGCGGATGAAAAGCACGCTCTGGACGAGGAGGACAACGATCTACGCGAGAATCCGAGCGATCGCGTCCACCTCGACCAGAAAGCCATAATGCAGATGCGGAACCGGCACGACGGTGCGAGCGGGGCGCGCATCGCCGAGCATGTCGGCATAGATGCGATTGAACTCGGGCCAATTCTCCACGCCGACGATGTAGGCAGTCACCCGCAGAAGATCGCTCGACTGACCGCCAGCGGCTTCCAGAATTGCGAG
>CAMLFF010000208.1 GCA_946479185.1 uncultured Sphingobium sp. | reverse complement strand
ATGAGGCGCGTTATGGCCGCTGCGCCAAGCATCCGGTGCTGGGCGCCGCCTCCTACAGTCTTGCCCATCATTGCGAGAATGGCCGCACGGTTTACAGCTTCTGCATGTGTCCCGGCGGGCGCGTCGTCGCCTCATCTTCGGAAGAAGGCGGCGTCGTCACCAATGGCATGAGCCAATATTCGCGCGCCGAGTTCAACGCCAATAGCGGGCTGGTCGTGGGCATTGATCCGGCCCGCGACTATCCCGATGGTCCCCTGGCAGGCATCGCACTGCAACGCCACTGGGAGGCAATGGCCTTCATCGCAGGCGGCTCCAACTATAATGCGCCGGGGCAGACGGTCGGTGATTTCATGGCCGGGCGCCCCTCGACCGCTCTCGGCAGCGTGACCCCATCCTACAAGCCCGGCGTAAAGCTGACGGACCTTTCCGAATGCCTTCCGCAATTCGTGCTGGATGCCTTCCGCGAGGCCATCCCCGCCTTCGGTCGCCAGATCCCGCGCTATGATCATCCCGATGTCGTGATGACGGGCGTGGAAACCCGCACCTCATCGCCCCTGCGCATCACGCGTGGTAAGGATTTTCAGAGCCTCAATGTCGAGCGCCTGTTCCCGGCTGGCGAAGGCGCGGGCTATGCTGGCGGCATTCTCTCTGCGGCGATCGACGGGATCAAAGTTGCCGAGGCCGTGGCGGCGAGCATCATGGAAAGCAGCGCTAAACCAGCCCTTATGTGACTTGGCAGCGTGGCCAAATTCGTCGGCTCGACGGATATCGGGCATTTTCGTTCAAAACCTGCTTTACCGGCCACGCCCAAACTCAGTCGTTCGGTCGAGCCCCAACGATGTCCGAAAGCCGTCGGTATGATTACTCCGATTGCCAAGAATCGCGATCAGTTTGAAAACAAGAAACGAGAAGCCCTCGCTTACCCATTGCCATAGCTGCGCAACTCCACAGAACGGAGTTTTTGAATGAAGCTGATAGACGGTAAGGTCGCCATCATCACCGGCGCGAGTTCGGGGATCGGAAAACAGCTGCCCTGTTGTTTGCAGCGAACGGTGCAGCCGTGGTGCTGGTTGCCCGTCGACAAGATCCTCTGGACCAGCTGGTTCGGACTGTCACGGAACGGGGTGGCCGAGCGCTTGCGGTCGTTGGAGATGTAAAAGAGGAGCGGACGCACCAGCAGGCTGTCGCTGCCGCACAATCTACGTTTGGCGGATTGCACATCGCCTTCAATAACGCGGGTCTGGTAGGTAGCGTGAAGCCGCTCGCCGAAATACAGCCCTTGGAATGGGCGGAGGTGCTGGCAGTTAATCTTACCGCAGCTTTTCTTGGAGCCCGCGCACAAATTCCGGCGATGCTGGAGCAGGGAGCGGGTGCCATTGTGTTTACGGGCAGTTTTGTCGGTAACAGCGTGGGACTGCCGGGCATGGGCGCCTATGCGACAGCAAAGGCCGGGCTAATGGGATTGGTTCGCGGCATAGCTGCGGATTACGGAGCCGTCGGCATCCGTGCGAACGCTCTCTTGCCGGGTGGCACCGCGACCGAGATGACAGGTGATGCTGTCCAGCGCGAATGGGCTGCGGGCCTTCATGCGATGAAGCGGATTGCTGAACCTGAAGAAATAGCCAAGGCGGCCTTGTTTCTGGCAAGCGACATGGCAAGCTTCGTTACAGGCTCCGCTTTGTGGGCCGATGGCGGTAACGCTGCGGTGAAAACCTAGAGACCTTGGAGCAGTCCGCTTTCGGTTTGAACCAACTGGAAGCGGACTGCTCCAAACCCACCCCACATCAGGCATGCAGCGTCCTGGCGACGCTTCCAAAAAGTAGCGGATCATCCGAGCCCGAATTTGTTATTTCAGTCCGACGCGCAATCACGCGCTTGCGATAACCATCTCCGTCAGCGCATTCTCCAGCGCCCGCAATTGATAGGGCTTGCTGATCGTCGGCACGTCCGCAAGCTCCGCCGGGTGCATCGCATTGCCATAGCCGGTGGCGAAGAGCACGCTCGTCCCGCGGTCCAGCAGCACCTGCGCCAGCTCGTAGCTCGTCTTGCCATGAATATTTACATCCAAAATCGCGAGATCGAAGGACGTGGCGGCAATCGCGGCAGAGGCTGCTTCCAACGTTTCCGCCAACAGCGTGTTGGCGCCGCGCTCGCGCAGATAATCTTCCAGCACCAGGCCGATGATGGGCTCATCCTCGACGATCAATATTTGCTGACCGATGATCTTCACGCCGTAGGCCTCGGCAGACGCGCGGCGATGGTGCAGATGAGACCTTCTGGCTTGAACGCCAGCGAGACCGCGCTGGAATGCTCCGCAGAAAAGCCATGTTTGATGAGCCGTGAGCCAAAGCCGCTGCGTGTGGGTGCGGTGACGGGCGGGCCGTCCTGCTCGGCCCAGCTCAGCGTCAACACGCAATCATTGTCGACCTCTTCGACCGTCCACTGGATATCGACATGGCCATCCGGAACCGAGAGCGCACCATATTTGACGGCATTGGTGCAAAGCTCATGGATGATCATGGCGAGCGAAACTGCAGTTTGCGGCACGAGCAACAAATCCGGCCCGTTGAAAGTGAATCGCTCAAGCTCCACCACCGCTTCCACGGAGCTTTTGATTGTTTCCAGCAGGCCTGCCGCTTCCCAATTGCTGCGCGTCAAAAGATCATGGGCAGCAGCGAGCGCGCCGAGCCGCAGGTTGAAGGTGCGCCGGGCATCCTCTGATCCGTCCAACGCGCGGAAGGTCTGCGCAGCCAGCCCCTGAACGATGGCCAGCGTGTTCTTAACGCGGTGGTTGAGCTCGTTCATCAGCAGCTTTTGCCGTTCCTCGGCCTCAACCTGATCGGTCACGTCATGGCCTTGAACGAAGATGCCCGAGACTTGCCCTTCATCCGAGAAGATTGGCTGATAGAGAAAGTCGACGAAACGTTCCTGCAGATCGCTCTGCGTACCAGTTAGCTCCACCTTCATGCGCCGCCCCACGAAGGGCTGCTGCGTATTGCGCACCTGATCGAGCAGATCGCCAAAGCCTTGTTCGATCACTTCGGGCAAGGCCTCAGCCACAGTCTTGGCGATGAGGTCACGCTTGCCGACCAGTTTGCGATAGGCCTCGTTAACCATCTGGAAGCGATGCTCAGGGCCGCTCAGAATGGCGATGAAGCCCGGCGCTTGCTCGAACAAGGTCTTGAGCTGATGCGTTTCTTCCGAAAGATCGAGGTTGCGCGCCTGCACTGCGTCCGCGCGTTTGATGACGCCGATTTCCTCCCGCATTGCGCGCAGGCCGTGCAGTTCGGTCACATCGACGGTGTGCTGCAACAAATAGCGGACCTCGCCCGCCTGATTTCGCAATGGCGTGTGGGTGGCGCTCCAGTAGCGCACATCCATGCTGCCATCCGGCCGTAGAATATCGTAGCGGATAAGCGCGATTTCATCACTCTTGCCGGTCGCGAAGACATGTTTGAAGGAGTGTTCGAGCAGCCGATAGCTCTCGGACGCTGGGGCCGAGGGGAAGGCCTTGAAAATGGGGACGCCAATAAGGTCTGCTCGCTCTCGCATGGTGGCGCGCAGATAGGCATCATTCGTCCAGACGATATTGAGCGATCTGTCCAGGACGACATAAGGATTGGGAGAGTCTATCAGCAGTGCTTCAAAATCTATTGTCACTGCGTCCTCTTTGATCCCCCGTCACAAAGAGCCTCATGCCCTGTGCAAGGGAATGAGGTTGGGCAGCGCATTAGTCAAATTCAAAATCCGGGTAGCCCGGTTCTATTTCATGGCGAATCGATGAGCGGTTTCACCCAGTTAAGGGCGCTTTCTGGGAAGAAGTGCCGTTCCGGAACGACCCAGCTCGTGTCGTCCAATGTGCCGGGCTTGAGCGTCTGACGCCCGCCATGCTCATGACGGCGATGGATGAGGCGCGATCCGCAGTCGCGGCAGAACAGGCAATCGAGTATGTGGCCGGATTCAGCCGTGCGGGTCCAGCTTGCCGGCTCGCCCTGCGTAAACACCAGCGCATCGAGCGCAACGGACATGGAGAGGCCAAAGGCGCTGCCGCTCTGCTTGCGGCAAAGGCTGCAATGGCAGGCCCATGTCCCAAGCGGCGGTTCGCGCAGTTCGTAGCGCACGGCGCCGCACTGGCATCCGCCCTGTTGCGGGAAGTCTGGCATTTCCGGCTGCGTCATCGACACTCTCCTGCACATTCGTCAGTAACGGTTCAGGCGCGATTGGCCATCAGTTCGGCTTGGTAGCGCTGGACATATCGGGCGGCCAGCCTAGACGAATTTTGGTTGCTACAAAAAACCATATGACTTGGAAGGAATGCTTGTGGTTTCGGTGAAAGGTCTGACGCATTGGGGCGTTCCCGCTGTTGCACTCACACTGGCGCTCTCGCCAGTTGCGCAGCTTCTCGCGCAGGAGGCCGCTCCCGCAGGCGATCCGGCCAAGGGTAAGCTCGTGTTTGAAAGCGCCACATGCGGGGCCTGTCATGCGCTTGCGGCTGCTGAAGCCACCGGCCCGATTGGCCCTTCGCTCGACAAGAATCCAAACCTGACCGCAGCTTTTGTGAGGCAGCGCGTTGCCGATGGCGCGGGCGCGATGCCGCCCTATTCCGGCCAGCTGAGCGAGCAGGAAATTGACGACGTAACGGCCTATGTGATCAGCGCCGCGGCCCAATAAGCCGACAGCATAGACCGACGGCGCGCTACTTGGGCTTGGGGGCGTTGCCGCCCACCTGCGCAAAATAATTGGTCACGCCGTCCGGGTCGTTCAACCATACGAACCGGACGCCGAAATTGGGGATGCCGCCCAGCGGCTCCTCAACCGTGACGCCCCGCTCCGTCGCCCGCGCATTCACCGCATCGACATTGCCGATGACATATTGAATGCCCGCGCTGCCGGTATCGGCGGGCAGGCCCTTGCCCTTCGACCATAGGCTGATGGTCGTCTCGCCATTGCGGAAGGGGTAGCGCGTCACGCCAAGAAGCTTGTCCTGCACGGGAGACAGTTCTTCAAGCCCCACGAATTCGCGATAAAAGGCGCGGCTGCGCGCGAGGTCGGATGTGTTGATGCCCACATTCACGCCAGTCGGCGCGGCCTTGGGGTCGACGATCAACTGGAGTGTGAAGCCGCTCGGGTCTTTCACCAGCGCGCCGCGCCGCCCGTTGCCCATATCCTTGAACCTGGGCACGGCAAGTCCCGCAGCCTTGAACTGCGCCTCCACCGCGCTAGCGTCGGCATAAGTCAACGTGAACAGCCGGATGCCCACCGCTTCATGCACGTCGCCGGTGAAATATTTGCGCCCCTGCTTCAGCCCCGCTGCCAGCTTGATCTGGGCCTTGCCGATGCCGAAGATGATCATCTGCTCGGTGGCACTGAGTTGGATCGGTTGAAGCGGCTTAAGGCCAAGCGCCTTCTGGTAGAAATCCACCATCGCCGGGGTCAGCTTGGAGTCGAACCGCCGATAGACATTCATCGCATCCATCGAGAAGATCGGCGCGGCGGGCGCGACGCCTGCAATCGGCGTCTCCCGCGTGAAGCCGCCCTGAGCGACAGCATCCCCCGTCATGAACAGCGCAGTCGCGAGCAGGATCGTCCGGAAACTATTGTGCATGGCATCTCTCCTGTTTCTGGCGCTCATCGCGGCAACGCAAAGGCGATCAGCGCCTCATTATTCGCAGGCTTGCCGGTCGCATTGCGCGCGCCGGATGAATCCGCCCAACCCGCTGCGACCACCGCGACATATTGCCGCCCATCCTTGCCGCGATAAGTGATCGGCACGGACTGGGCATTATAGTCGAGCAGGCCCGTCCATAATTCCTTGCCGGTGCGGGCGTGGAAGGCGCGGAACCGGTGATCGTCCGTCGCGCCGATGAAGACCAGATTGCCCGCCGTGACGATCGGCCCGCCAAAATA
>CAMLFF010000207.1 GCA_946479185.1 uncultured Sphingobium sp. | reverse complement strand
GCCAGCGTGATCGGCGATGGCGCGATCATCCGGCAAAATTGCACGCTCGGCCTTCGCTCGCTCGATGCGCTGGATGATGCGCCCATCATCGGCAAGCGCGTGAATATTGGCGCGGGCGCGGTCATCATGGGGCGGGTGCTCATCGGCGATGATGCGGCCATCGGCGCCAATGCCGTGGTGATGTGCAACGTGCCCGCCGGAGCGCTGGCAGTCGGCGTCCCCGCCCTCATCAAGCAGCGCGTCCAGACCCCCTAAACCTCCCCGCAACAACCCCACGCGCAATCCATTGATCCGCCCAACTATCGCCGCTATAGCGTCGCCACACGACGGCGGCCCTCGCACGGGGCCGCCTTTTCCGTTTTTATCACACCGTGCAGGAAGGAGCAGTCCTATGTCTATCACCCCACTCATGCCCGTTTATCCCCGGTGTGAGGTGCGCCCGGTGCGAGGCGAGGGCTGCTATCTGATTGGCGAGCGCGGCGAGCGTTATCTGGATTTCGCCAGCGGTATTGCCGTGAATGCGCTTGGTCATGGCCATCCGCATCTGGTGAAGGCCATTGCCGATCAGGCCGCGACGCTCATGCACGTCTCCAATCTCTACGGTTCGCCGCAGGGTGAGGCGCTGGCCCAGCGCATCGTGGATAATTGCTTTGCCGATACGGTGTTCTTCACCAATTCGGGCGCCGAGGCCGTCGAGTGCGCGATCAAGACCGCGCGGCGCTACCATTATGCCAATGGCAATCCGCAGCGGCACAAGCTGATCACGTTCAAGAACGCCTTCCACGGCCGCACCATCGGCGCCATCTCGGCGACCGATCAGCCCAAAATGCGCGATGGCTTCGAGCCACTCTTGCCCGGTTTTGACTATGTGAACTTCAATGATCTTGAAGGCGCACTGGCGAAAATTGATGACGAAACCGCCGGTTTCCTCGTCGAGACGATCCAGGGCGAAGGCGGGCTGACCGCTGGCACTGCCGAGTTCATCAAGGGGCTTCGTGAAGCGGCGGACAAGCATGGGCTCCTGTTGGTGCTGGATGAAGTCCAGTGCGGCTACAGCCGGACTGGCAAATTCTTCGCCTTCGAGCATTATGGCATCACGCCGGATATCGTCGCGGTTGCCAAGGGCATTGGTGGCGGCTTCCCGCTTGGCGCCTGCCTCGCGACGGAAGAAGCAGCCAAGGGCATGGTGTTCGGCACGCATGGCTCCACCTATGGCGGCAATCCGCTGGCGATGGCGGCGGGCATGGCGATCCTCGATGTGATGCTGGAGCCCGGCTTCCTCGATCAGGTCGCCGCCAAGGGTGATCGTCTGCGCGGCGCGCTGGAGCAGCTCATCCCCAACCATGATGATGTGTTTGAAGAGGTGCGCGGCATCGGCCTGATGCTGGGCGTGAAGCTCAAGCCAGCGGTTGAGGCGCGTGATTTCGTTGCGCATCTGCGCGACAATCACGGCCTGCTCACGGTGTCGGCGGGCGAGAATGTCATGCGCATTCTGCCGCCGCTGGTCATCGAGGATCATCACATCAGCGAAGCCATCGAGAAGCTGTCTGCTGGTGCGGCCAGCTTCAAATCGAAGGAACTGGCCTCATGACCCGGCACTTCATCAACCTCTCCAGCGCTGGCGGCGATGCCATTGCCGCGATGCTTGCCGATGCGATGGATCGCAAGGCAGCGCGCGTCGGCATGCCTAAGGGCGCGCCGGACAAGGATGCGCCATTGGCCGGGCGCACGCTCGCCATGGTGTTCGAGAAGGCCTCGACACGCACGCGCATCAGCTTCGATATGGCGATTCGCCAGCTGGGTGGCACGCCGCTCATCCTCGATAGCAGCACCACGCAGCTGGGCCGGGGCGAGACGGTGGCCGATACCGCGCGCGTGCTGGGGCGCATGGTCGATGCGATCATGATCCGTACGGACGATCATGCCAAGATCAACGAGATGGCCGAACATGCGGGCGTGCCCGTCATCAACGGCCTCACCGATCTGTCGCACCCCTGCCAGATCGTCGCTGATCTGCTCACGGTGACCGAGCATGGCATTGCCTTGCCCGGCAGCCAATGGGCTTGGCTTGGCGATGGCAATAATGTGCTGCATTCCATCATCGAGGCGGCAGGGCTGTTCAAGTTCGATGTGCGGGTCGGCGTGCCGCAGGGGTTCGATCCTGATCCTGCCTTTGCGGAGGAAGCGCTCGCACGCGGCGGCAAGATCACATTGACGCGCAATGCCGCAGAAGCGGTGGCCGATGCGGACGTGGTCGTCACGGACACCTGGATCTCGATGGGGCAGGCAGGCAGCGAAGCCAAGCTGCGCGCCATGATGCCCTATCAGGTGACGCCTGCGCTCATGGCGCGCGCCAAGCCAAACGCCAAGTTCCTACATTGCCTCCCCGCCCATCGTGGCGAGGAAGTGGCCGCCGAGGTGATTGACGGCCCGCAGTCTCTCATCTGGGATGAAGCGGAAAACCGGCTCCATGCGCAGAAATCGATCCTGCTCTGGGCCTTCGGTCTGCTGGGATGACAAGTGATACGGCGCGGCAGTTTCAATTGCTGCGCCGGTCGCCCTCATTGGCGGTGCGAGGCAGTTCATGACGACCCGTAACCACGGCCCCTTAGCTGCCCTCTTCCAACCACCGCAGTCGACTGGCGGCTATTTCAAGCTGGTCGATGTGATGCGCGGCTTTGCCGCCTTCATCATCATCTTCTGGCATTATCAGCACTTCTTCTTCGCGCCCGGCGCCACCCAGCCGCTGGCTGGCACGCGCGCGCAACAGCCCTTCTATGATGAGTTCCGCCTGCTCTATGAGCATGGCAAATATGCGGTGCAGCTCTTCTGGGCGATCTCGGGCTTCGTCTTCGCCCATGTCTATCATGGCCGCCGTGCCAGCACGCGATCCTTCGTCGTCAACCGCGTCGCCCGGCTCTATCCGCTCCACTTGCTCACGCTGCTGGTGGTCGCCGTGCTGCAAGCCATCGCCCAAGCGCGGTTTGGCCATTCGCTGATCTACCAGCATAACAGCCTCGGGCAGTTTTTGCTTCATCTCGGATTGGCATCCAACTGGTGGCCCACGGTCATCTATAGCTTTAACGCGCCGATCTGGTCGGTCTCGATCGAGGTGCTGATCTACGCCATCTTCTGGCTGGCGCTGCCCTTCCTGTTTCGACTGGGCGTTCTGATTCCCGCGCTCATGGCGATCGGTAGTGTCGTCGCCTGCTTCTATCTGAACGGCTATATCCTGTTCATGTGCGCGGCCAGCTTCTTTGGTGGCGCCGCGCTATTCGCCGTCTATGCCACCCGATCCAAACCGCTGTGCATCCTGTTCGGCGTCGCCCTCGTCCTCATCGGCATGTGGGCATGGGCGGACAGCTTGGACATGCGCCGTTACGCCGCCGCGCCAGCCTATAGCCTCGCATTCGTGATGCTGATGGCGATGCTGGAGCCGACCAGCAAGACAAGCTGGCTGGATCGGCTGCGCTGGCTGGGCGATGCAAGCTATGGCATTTATCTGTGGCATTTTCCGGTCCAATTGCTGCTCTTCCTGTCCGTGCCGGGGCTTGCGCTCACCCATGAACCGGCCCGCAATCCGCTATTCCTGATCATGTTCATGAGCGTCGTGACCGCCATCGCGGTCGTCTCCTATCGCATCGTCGAGCTGCCCGCCCGCAAATGGTTGCGCGATCGGCTGGAGCCTAAACGCGCGACCCCTTAGACATTCGCGTCCTGAGTTCTTATCTAAGCGCCATGTCTGATATCGAACCCACCCGCATCGAGGACCGCGTCCTCGGCTTCGTCCTGCCCGCCCGCAATGTGCGCGGGCGCATCGTGCGCCTTGGCCCCGTGCTGAACGAGGTGCTGGCCTCGCATGATTATCCTCCCATCATCGAGAAGCTGGTTGCCGAGGCGCTGGTGCTTGCCGCCTTGCTGGGCGCCATGCTCAAGGATGATCTGGGGCAGCTCACGCTTCAGGCGCAAACGCAGCAGGGCTGCGTCTCGCTGCTCGTTGCCGATTACAAGGCGGGCGAGGTGCGCGCCTATGCCAAGTTCGATGCGGAGAAACTCTCCTATCTCGGCAATGCGCCTTCGCTCTACGGCCTGTTCGGCAAGGGCTTCCTCGCGATCACCTTCGATCAGGCGACGACCGGCGAGCGCTATCAGGGCATCGTGCCGCTGGAGGGCGGGAGCCTTGGCACGGCAGCGGAGAATTATTTCGCCCAGTCCGAGCAGATTCCGAGCATCGTGAAGATCTCCGTCCGGCATGAAGAGGGCGCGGGCTGCATCGGCGCGGGCATCCTGCTCCAGCATCTTCCGGAAGGCGAGGTTGGGCGCGAGCGGCTGCACGTGCGGCAGGATCATCCCGATTGGGAGCATGTCACTGTCATGGCGGGCAGCCTGTCCGATGCGGAACTGACCGATCCTGCCCTGCCGCTGGAGGATATCGCCTGGCGTCTCTTCCATGAGGAGCCGGAAGTGCGCGCCTTCCCGCCCGGAAACATCGCCAAAGGCTGCCGCTGCGACCCCAACCATATCCGCTCTGTTCTCTCCCGCTTCGGCGAGGCCGAGCGAGCGGATATGATCGATGAGCGTGGGCTGATCGCCGTTGATTGCGCCTTCTGCTCGCGCATCTTCGATGTGTCGCTGGATGAATTAGAGCCTGTGGAGAGAGAAGAGACAGCACAGGCCGATCAGGCCAACTAATTTCGCTCTTGTCTCCGGCACTTGGCCCAAAATGGCCCGGTGCGATGAAGCGTGCCCTTTTGTCGCCAGAATCCCTTGCTATATAGGCGCAATGTGGGGGTGGCTTTGTTTCGGCGCGTGCCGGACGATAGCGAAATCGAGGTAAGCAGCATGACGCGCAGTGCGTTTTATCCAGTCCTGCTCGCGGCATTGGCGGGCATCAGCAGCGCAAGTGCGCCCGCGCAGGCTCCCGGCATGGGCGCGCTGGCGCTTGTCGAGCGCGGCGAATGGGAACTGCATGAACTCGGCGCGACGACGCCGAACCGCCGTATGTGCGTTACCGATGCGCGGCAGCTCCTGCAGCCTGAGCATCCCGGCGAGCAGTGCAAGCGCTTCATCGTCGAAAATAGCGCGCAGCATATGACCGTCACTTATGATTGCGCAGGGGCAGGGCAGGGGCGCACCGCCGTGCGTGTGGAAACCGCACGACTCGTGCAGATCAGGACGCAGGGCGTCTCCGGCGGCAGTCCATTTTCTCGCACGATCGAAGGTCGCCGCGTGGGCGCCTGCAAGTCGGCAGCGCTCGCGCGCTGATCGGCGCGTCTCACAGCCCGTGGCATCGCTGGAGAATTTGCGCTAGCGCGAGCCATGACTTCTGAAAAACCAATTGCCGTTGCGCTCATTTCCGGCGGGCTCGATTCGATGGTCGCTGGCGGATTGGCGCGCGAGGCTGGCTTCCGGCTGGCAGCGCTCACCATCGATTATAATCAGCGCCACCGTGTCGAGCTGGAGGCAGCCCAGCGCGTCGTGCAGGCGCTCGGTGTCGAACGCCACGTCGTCCTCCCGCTCGATCTCTCGCTGTTCGGCGGCTCGGCCCTCACCGCCGATATCGCCGTCCCCAAGGATGGCGTGGGCGATGATATCCCGGTGACCTATGTCCCGGCTCGCAATACGATCTTCCTCTCGCTCACGCTTGGGCTGGCCGAGGTCGTCGGCGCGCAACGCATCTATATAGGCGTCAATGCGCTCGATTATTCGGGCTATCCGGATTGCCGCCCCGAGTTCATCGCCGCCTTCCAGCATATGGCGCAACTGGCCACCAAGCAGGGTGTCGAGGGCGGCAACGTTACGATCGAAGCGCCGCTTCAGCATATGACCAAGGCCGATATCGCCCGCGAGGCCGCCCGGCTCGGGCTGGATGCCGGGATGAGCTGGTCCTGCTATGATCCCACGCCCGATGGCCTGCATTGCGGC